>JBOGGK010000027.1:0-2583 GCA_050744045.1 Acidimicrobiales bacterium
GTCATGCACTCGCCGCACTCGACGCAGCTGCGCCGGGCCGGCCCGGCGCCCCCGAAGTAGGGGTCGGCAAAGGCCGTGCCAGGCGCCACTCCCGGCGGGCCGAAGAACACCCCCACCGTCGCCGGCCGGAACGTCTCCTCGGCGCCGAGGTCACGCGCCACCTCCCTCATGGCTTCGTCGGCGGGGGTGACGCTCGGGTTCTCCTGGGCGCCCAGCATCCGGCGGGCTTGCTCGTACCAGGGCGCCAGCAGAGCGCGCCAATCAGCGATGCCGGCCCACTGGGGGTCGTCGTAGAAAGCGTCCAGGGGCTCGTAAAGGGTGTTGGCGTAGTTGAGCGAGCCGCCGCCCACCCCCGCCCCGGCCAACACGACGGCGTGGCGCAGGAAATGCACCCGCTGGATGCCGAAGCACCCTAGGGCGGGCGCCCACAGGAAGTGGCGCACATCCCAGGAACTGCGGGGCAGGTTGGCGGCATCGAAGCGCCGGCCGGCCTCGAGCACGCCGACGCGGTAGCCCTTCTCCGAAAGCCGCAATGCTGCGACCGACCCGCCGAACCCCGAGCCGACCACGACCACGTCGTAGTCGAACTTCACCGGCATGGCTCGCCGACCCGGGGCGCTACCCGCCCGATGCGTCTTGTGGCTTGGGCCCGCCCGAGGAAAGGAACGGCATCATCGCCCGCAGCTCGGCGCCGACGGTCTCGACCGGGTGCTCGGCACCTTCTTTTTGGAGCCGCTTGTAGTTGGGCAGGCCCTCGCGGTTTTCCCTCACCCATTCCTCGGCGAAAGCACCCGAGCGGATGTCGGCCAGGATCTGCTTCATCGTCGCCCGCACGGCGCCGTCTATGAGGCGAGGCCCGCGCGTCATGTCGCCGTACTCAGCGGTGGTGGAGATCGAATAGCGCATGCCGGTGATGCCGTGCTCGTAGATGAGGTCGACGATGAGCTTCACCTCGTGCAGGCACTCGAAGTAGGCCGACTCGGGTTGGTAGCCCGCCTCCACCAGGGTGTCGAAGCCCGCCTTTATGAGCGAGGTCAGGCCGCCGCAGAGCACCACCTGCTCGCCGAACAGGTCGGTCTCGGTCTCCTCGGCGAACGTCGTGTCCAGTACCCCGGCCCGGGCAGCGCCGATGGCCCAGGCGTAGGAGAGCCCGAGCGCCTTGGCCTTGCCGGTGGCGTCGCGTCCCACCGCCAGCAGCGCCGGCACCCCGCCGCCGCCTTCGTAGGTGCGCCGGACCAGGTGGCCCGGGCCCTTCGGCGCCACCATCACCACGTCGACGCCCTCTGGGGGGTCGATGAGCCCGAAGCGGATGTTGAAGCCGTGGGCGAACATGAGGGCGTCGCCGGGACGGAGGTTGGGTGCCAGCGACTCGGTGTGGATCGCCTGCTGGGCGGTGTCCGGGGCCAGCAACATGACCACGTCCGCTTCGGAGGCGGCAGCGCCCGGTGGCATCACTCGCAGCCCCGCCGAGGCAGCCTTCGCCCACGAAGGCGAGCCCTCCCGCAAGCCGACCCTCACGTCGACTCCCGAATCGCGCAGGTTGAGGGCATGGGCGTGGCCCTGGGACCCGTAGCCGATGACGGCTACCTTGCGCGAGGTGATGACCGAGGGGTCGGCGTCCCGCTCGTAATGGATTGTCGCCATGTCTTGTTCGCCTTTCCTTTGTCCAACCCGGGGCTAATTGTGCTCTGCCAATCGGGGTTTGCCCAATCGGGGGCTAATTGCGCTTGAGCGCCCGGCGCCCGGGCGGGCGCTCGAGCTTGGGGAGGGCCACCCGGCCCGTGCGCTGGATGTCGATGATCCCGTAGGGCCTGAGCAGCTCTTCGAAGTCGTCCAGCGCAGAGGGTTGCCCGGCGAGCATGACGGTGAGCGCCTCTTGGCCGACGTCGACGACCGAACCGCCGAAGATGCGCACCAGGTCGCTCACTTCCCCACGGGACGGCCCGGCGCCGCCGGGAGGGGCGCAGCGCACGCTCAGCAGGGCGAGCTCGCGCTCGATCGCCTCGCCCGGGGTCAGCTCGGTGATCTTCACCACGTTGACGAGCTTGAACAGCTGCTTGGTGAGCTGCTCGACCGATGTCTGTTCGAGGTCGACGACGATGGTTATGCGGCTGAACGCCTCGTCGTCGGTCGGCGCCACGGCAAGAGAGATGATGTTGAAGCCACGGCGGGCGAAAAGAGCCGACACCCGGGCAAGCACGCCGGCGCGGTTCTCGACGATTATGGAGATCGTCTGGTGGCGCGCCCTCCCGCTGCCCGAAGCCCAGGCCGCCCCGGTGTTCGGCATGGGCATCACTGCACTACCCTTTCCCCGCCAGGGCGCAGCGAGGGGTGGACTATCACCTCGTCGTTGGAGCGGCCGGCAGGCACCATGGGGAACACTTTTTCCGTCGAGTCGGTACGGAAGTCGATGACCACGGGGCGGTCGTCTATCGCGTTGGCCTTGTCGATCACCGGCCCCACCTCCCCGGGCTGCTGGGCCCGGAAGGCGGCACAACCCATGGCCTCGGCCCATTTTACGTAGTCGGGCAGGTCGGGGGAGAGGTAGACCTCCGAATAGCGCTCCTCGTAGAACAGCTCCTG
>JBOGGK010000028.1:0-5994 GCA_050744045.1 Acidimicrobiales bacterium
ACCAAGTATTCCGGCTAGGTGCCGGAAAGCTTACGAACGGAGGCAACGTTTATGCCTGGGTCGCTGATCCTTTCCGGGGCGCGGACCCCGATCGGGAAGTTGGGCGGGGCGTTGGCGGCGCTCGGCCCGGTCGAACTGGGCGGGCTCGCCATCGCCGAGGCGCTGAGGCGCGCCGGGGCCCCCCCCTCGGAGGTGGGCTACGTGGTCATGGGAGAGGTCCTCCAGGCGGGCCAGGGCCAGAACCCTGCCCGGCCGGCGGCCGTGCGCGGCGGCGTGCCGATGGGCGTCCCGGCCACCACCGTAAACAAGGTGTGCCTGTCGGGCCTGAACGCCGTCCACCTGGCCGACCTCATGATCGCGGCCGGGGAGGCCGACGTGGTAGTGGCCGGAGGCATGGAGTCGATGTCGCAGGCCCCCCACCTGCTCTCGGGGGCGCGCCGCGGCTTGGCTTACGGTGACGCAGTCCTGCGCGACGTGATCTCGGCCGACGGCCTCACCTGTTGTTTCGAGCACATTGCGATGGGCGCGTCCACCGAGCGTGACGCCGCGGACGCCGGCATCGGGCGTGAGGAGCAAGACGCGGTGGCCGTCATCTCCCACGAACGGGCAGCGGCGGCCACCAAGTCGGGCCGCCTGGGTGAGGAGACGGTACACGTAAGCGTGCCCGTTCGCCGGGGCGACCCCGTCCTGGTCTCCGAGGACGAGGGCATCCGCCCGGGCACAACCCCAGAGTCGCTGGCCAAGCTCCGGCCGGCCTTCTCTCCAGGGGGGACGATCACCGCCGGGAACGCCAGCCAGATCTCTGACGGCGCGGCCGCCCTCGTGCTTTCCTCGAGGGAGGCGGCCGAGCGGCTGGGGGCAGAACCCCTTGCCGAGGTAGTGTCCTACGGCCAGGTCGCCGGCCCGGGCACCTGCCTCCTCACCCAGCCCTCCAGGGCCATCGCCGCCGCCCTGGCCCGAGCGGGGCTGGGCATGGGGGACCTCGAGGTGATCGAAGTGAACGAGGCGTTCGCCGCCGTGGTCGTGGCCTCGGCCCGGGACCTGTCGGTGCCCGTAGAGGCAGTCAACCCCAATGGGGGTGCCATCGCCCTCGGCCACCCGATCGGCATGTCCGGGGCCAGGCTGGCGCTCACCCTGGCCTACGAGCTGCGCCACCGGGGCGGGCTGGGCGCAGCGGGATTGTGCGGCGGGGGGGGACAGGGCGACGCAATGGTGCTGCGCAGCGTGCGTGCGTGAGCCTGCGTGCGCGAGCGTGCGTCCGTGAGCGTGCGTCCGTGAGCGGGGCCGTGAGGCCGTGAGCGAGGCCGTCGTCACGGAGCGCGTCGGCAACGTTTCAATCGTGAGGCTCGACCGGCCCCGCGCCAACGCCCTTTCCCGGGCGGTCTTGGCCGAGTTGCGCCAGGCCTTCGACGCCTTGGCCGCCGACCTCCCCGGTGCCGTCGTCATTACGGGGACGGACCGCATCTTCTCGGCGGGAGCTGACATCGCCGAGTTCGCTGGGCCCGAACGGGCCGGCGAGGTCTCACGAGCCTTCGAGGGCGCCCTCGGGGCCCTCGCCGACCTGCCCCGGGCCACGGTAGCGGCCATCGCCGGCCCGGCTCTCGGGGGGGGCCTGGAGCTGGCGCTTGCGTGCGACTTCCGCATCGCCGCCTCCGGGGCGCGGCTCGGCCAGCCCGAGGTCCTGCTCGGCGTCATCCCAGGCGGGGGCGGGACCCAGCGCCTGGCCCGCCTGGTCGGCCCCGCCCGGGCCAAAGAGCTGATATTCACGGGGCGCCAGTTGAGCGCCGCAGAAGCCGCCCAGGTGGGCATCGTCGACCGGATGGTGCCGGCCGGGCAGCTCATGGAAGAGGCGATGGGCCTGGCCGGTCAACTAGCGGCCGGCGCGGTCGCCGCCCAAGGGCTGGCCAAGCATGCCATCGACCGGGGCTTGGAGATGCCACTGGCCGATGGGGTAGCGCTGGAACGGGAGATGTTCGTGCGGGCGTTCAGGACCCATGACGCCGAGATAGGGGTGCGGTCGTTCCTGGAGCACGGCCCCGGGAAGGCCCGCTTCAGCGGGGGATGAGGCCCGTCTCAGCGGGGCACCAGCCCGGCATCGGGCCCCCTCGCGCATTCGCCGCTGCGCCTTTACCGCTGCGCTACGGCTGCTTGGCCTTCACCGCTGCGCTATGGCTGCTTGGCCTTCACCACTTCGATGAGCTTGGGCAGGACCTCGTGGACGTCGCCCACGACGCCGAGGTCGGCCGCCTGCAACATCGGCGCGTCCGGGTCCCGGTCGACGGCGATCACATGGGTGGCGCCCTTCATCCCCACGAGGTGCTGAGTGGCCCCCGAGATGCCGAACGCCAGGTACACCTCGGGCTTCACCGTCCTGCCTGTCTGCCCGACCTGGTAGGCATAGGGCACCCAGCCGGCGTCGACTATCGCCCGGGAGGCGCCGGGCGCACCGCCCAGCAAGCTGGCCAGTTCCTCGATCAGGGAATAGTGCTCTGCCGCGCCGAGGCCCCGGCCCCCCGACACGACCACCTTGGCGTCGTCCAAGCTCGGGCCGTGGCGCTCCTCGACATGGCGGGCGACGACCTTCGCGGCGTCGGTCGCCCCCACCTCGGGGAGCTCCACCCTTGCTACCTCGGGCTGGCCGGGGCCGTCCGGGCCGACCTCGGCCGCCGGGAACGCCTTGGGCCTCATGACGAAGATGCCCGGCGGCTCCCCGGTAAAGCGGGCGCTCACGACCTCGGCCCCACCGAAGGCCATGTGGGAGCTCACCAGCCGGCCGCCCTCCGCCCGCAGCCCGGCCACGTTGGCAAGGACCGGCCGGTCCAGTCGCACCGAGAGGCGGGCGGCTACGTCGCGGCCGTCGTAGCTGGAAGCGGCGAGCACCGCGTCGGCGACGCCGGCCGGGGCGCCACCGGTGCCCGCCAGCTCAGCTGCAATGGCGGCGGCCACCCGGGGCCCGGCCAAGCTGTCGCCCAGGTCGCCCAGGTCGAAGACCTTGTTGACCCCGTGCTTGGCCAGCACCGGTACCACCTCGGCCGAGCCCTCCCCCCAGGTGAAGGCCACCACCGTACCGGCGAAAGCCCGGGCGGCCGCGCAAAGTTCCAAAGCGGCGCTGGTCGGTGCCCCGCCCCGCTGTTCCGCTACGACAAAGATGGTGCCCACCGGGCCTCCTGTTCGTCCTTTCGCCCTGCGCTCAGCCGTTGCCGGCACCTGGCGCTTCGGCTGGAGCACGCCCCACGGGGGGAGCATGCCCCACCTAGAGCACGCCCCATGCCTCTAGCCGCTCGACTATGTCTTCGTGGGCGTGGCCTTCGTCGGTGACGACCGTGCCGCCGGCCCGGGCCTCTGCCCGTTCGACGGATACAACTTCTTGGCGGGCGCCGGCCCTGCCCACCTTCGCAGGGTCGATCCCAAGCTCAGCCAGGCTGAGGACCTCCACGGGCTTGGATTTGGCGCCCATGATGCCTTTCAACGACGGGTACCTGACCTCCACCACCCCGGCGGTGACCGTCACGACTGCCGGCAGCGGGCAGGTGACGTCCTCGCGACCTTGGTCGGTCTGGCGCTGTGCGCTGAGGCGAGCGCCGTCGGTCTCGACCTGAGTGGCGAAGGTGACTGCCGGGTAGCCGAGCAGTTCGGCGAGCTGGGCCGGTACGGTGCCGGTGTAGCCGTCGCTCGATTCGGTCGCGGCGATCACGAGCTCGGCCCCTGCCCGGGCCACGAGGGCGGCGAGCACGCGAGCCGTCCCGAGCGCATCGCTACCTGCCAGAGCGTCGTCCGAGACCAGGAGGGCGCTCGTCGCCCCCATCGCCAGCGCCGTGCGCAGGCCGGCGGTCTCACCGTCGGGGGCCATGGAGACCAGCACGACTTCGCCGCCACCGGACTGCTCCGCAAGGCGCAGCGCCGTCTCTACGCCGTAGCTGTCCGAGTCGTCCAGGACGAGCCCGCCCGTCCGGACCAAGTCATGGGTGACCGGGTCGAAACCGGCGGGAGCGTCGGGACCGGGGATCTGCTTCACACAGGCTGCGATCTTCACGACCGCCAGCTTTACGGAAGCGGGCAGCTTTACGGAAGCGGGCAGCACGGACAGGACTTGGCGCAGCCTGCCGATGGGAGTAGTACTGGGCCGGTGGGACCGTCGACGGCCAACCACGAGGTAGGGGTACGGCCGTACCGCTCCGAGGACCGGGCGGGCGTCTACGACGTCTGCGTGCGCACGGGCGACCACGGAGGCGACGCCACCGGAAAGTTCACTCGTCCCGACCTGCTGCCCGACATCTTCGCCGGCCCCTACATCGAGCTCGAGCCCGGCTTCGCCTTTGTGGTCGACGCTGGCGAGCGGGCTGTGGGCTATGTCGTGGGCACGCCGCGTACGACCGATTTCGTCCCCCTCTACCGGGAGAAATGGTTGCCGCTCGTCGCGGGCAGGTACCCCGCACCGCCTCCGCGCCCAGTCACCCCGGAGGAGCACATGCTGGCCCTGCTCCACCGCCCCGAGCACATGTTGTCACCCCGCTTCCCGGCTTTTCCGGCCCACCTCCACATCGACATCCTGCCTGCCTACCAGGGCAGGGGCTGGGGGCGGGCGCTCGTTGACGCCTTCGCCGGGGCCGTGGCCGGCGCCGGGGCGAGCGGGGTGCACGTGGCGGTCGCGGTTGCCAACCAGCGTGCCCACGGGTTCTACCGGCGTGTCGGTTTCGAGCGCCTCACCGTGCCTGGCCGGGCGCCGGGCGACCCGCCGGGCGGCGGGATCGTCTACTACGGCCTCGACACGTCGCCGCGTGCACGAGATCGCCAGGTGTAGTTGCCAAAAGGCCAGCCGCCGCCCAGCACGGCGGGTCTCCCGCTGCCAGCCCGCCCGGTGCCGCGAACCGCCGGGACGAGCCGTTCACGTCGCGTCCAAGGCGGCGAGCGCCCACGCCCTCCCGCGATGGGGGCCGCCGGTTGACTCGACCACCAGCCGCAGCGCCCAACCCATGGGGGGCTCACCGCTACCCCAGGCGTACCAGCGCAGGTCCTGGAGGGCTGCCTCCAAGTCGCCGGCGCGAAGGGGCCAGCTCCCCTGCCGGCCCCCCAGGGCGGCAACGGCCATCCAGGCGCCGAAGCGGCCGGGGGCGGCCCCTCGCCGGCGGCCGTACGCGCCCCCGCTGGCCGCCGCCCACGCCATGAGCGACAGAGCTTCGCCGGCGCTCAGCTCGGCCAGCTGGGTGAGCGGCGCCCCGAGCGCGGAAACCGCGTCTGGCGCCCCGCCCCTGACAGAAACTGCCTCCGCCCGGCCGTTGGACTCCGTCGCCCAAGTGCCGGCCAAATCTTCCAGGGCGGCGCACGCCTCGTCGCGCTCGCCTCGGGCCGGCGTTCTCGGGGCCGGCGCCGGCGCCACGGGGCGGAGGGCCGCCACTGCCGGCGGGGGCGCCTGCAACTTGTCAGCCTGGTAGTCGGCCAGGGGATAGCGGGGCTCCCACCCCTGCAGGCACAAGGGCAAGTCGAGCACCTCCGGAAGGGAGGTGGCGAAGGGGTCCCCGGTCAGGTCGTCACTGCGCATGACCCGTTCGTGGGCGGCCATGGCCGCCTGCGGCGTCGCGTGCAGGTGGGGGGAGAGCTCTGCCCAGCTGTGGGTCGACGCCGCCACCTCCGGCAGGGGCCCGAGCGCGAAGCGTCCCGTCGCCGTCTCCAGCATGAGCGCGCTCCAGTAGCCGGGGGCTTCCAGGCAGAGCCGGTACTCGATGTGAGCGCCTACGGCCCACAGCTGCTTGCCCCTCTCCAGGGCCAACCGGCAGCGCGTGCGCAACGCCTCCAGCTCGGCCCAGCGCCCGCCGGCCACCAGCCGGTTCACATGGACGGTGAGCTCGTCGAGGTCGCCGCGCTCCACGAGCTTGCTGGACTCAGCCGACAGCTGCGCGACGGTCACCTTTTCCATAAAGCAGATCTCAGTGCCGGGTACCGCTGGGAAATTTCACCCGCGGGGGCGCCCGGCCGGGCGCGGGCGAAGTCGTAGCC
>JBOGGK010000029.1:0-1991 GCA_050744045.1 Acidimicrobiales bacterium
CGGTCGCGACGAGAAAGGTACGCCGCGGCAAGTGTGTCGGATAATCCGTGGCGGCAAGCGGGAGGCGGCCAAGGAGCTCGCCAAGATGTCGGCCGGAGCCCACGCCGAGCGGCGAGTCGGACCGACGGCGACCCTTGGAAAGCTCTGCTCCGAATGGCTGAAGAACGTCGAGCGCCAGAGGAAGGCTCGGTCGACGATCGACACCTACTCGATCCACCTCGAGAAGCACATCAAGCCAGCGCTCGGTGACGTTCGGCTCGACAAGCTGACCGCGCACGCCGTCGACCGGTATCTCTGCCAACTCGCCGACAAGGGGCTCGCCGTTAGGACGATCCGAACGGACCATGCGATCCTCTCGGCGGCGCTGGCGCAGGGGGTCTCGTGGGGATGGTTGCCGTCGAACCCGGCCACGCGTGCGAAGTTGCCGACGGACCATCGCGAGGCACCGAGCATCACCGTCGAACAACTAGGCCGCATGTACGCGGCGGCGCTCGAGGATGACCCCGACGTCGTCGTTGTGATCGCTCTGGGTGCCCTCACCAGCTGCCGACGCGGGGAGTTGGCAGGGCTCCGGTGGAGCGACTTTGACCGGGAGAAGGGCACGCTTCGGGTCGAGCGCGCATGGGTGCCAGAGCGCGGCGGCCAGTACCTGAACGAGTTCACGAAGACGAAGCAACGGCGCACCGTCTTCATCGGGGCGCTAGGGGTGACCCTCCTTGATCGTTACCGGGTCTTCTCGCCGAGCGGATCGGGGCGGACCTGGCAGTCGCCGCTCGCCAGCTCGGGCACTCCCCGCAGGTCATGGCGGCCACGTACCTGCACGCCGACTATCGGCGGAGCGCTGCGGCCGGCGAACTAATCGCCGGCGTCGTGGGGAAAGTGTTGGAGGCGGGATCCGTCTAGGAAATCGCTACTCTGCTCCTAGGCGGGAACTAGCGCTCGCCGGGTCGACTCCCCGATGAGCTCGCCGTTGGGTTGACCGAGCGTCTTCGCGACGATGTCATGCGCTATCTGCTGCGCCTCTCCGAGAGTCGATGCTTCGACGACGAACTCGACCTCAGCGATTCCAGATGCCAACTCGCCGCCGACAGTCGGATCCTCGATCCCGGAGTCCACTAGGTGCTCCATCGCGTCATCAATGAACGCTTCGACGTTGTCGGCGTGCCCGTGCACCTGTACCTCAAGACGAATTTGCCACTTCATGCTGCCTCCCATCACTACCAGCACGATTGGCGATGGAACCAGTGTGCCAGATTCTTCGCGTAATTGCTGCCCGACGGGGTCTGTGCAATGTTCTTCAGGTGCTTTCCTGCGCACGAACACCGGCCCTTCCAGTACTTGGAGCCCAGCGCAAAGTCCCAGCCATGGCCTTCGGCATCCTTCATGACTGCCTCAAGGTCTTTGTCCTGGTGACGAGGCCGGGCCACGGGCGGCCAGAGTAGACGACCGACGACCGGGGATCGTGCCTGTGTCACCAGCGTGTCACGAGGCAGCGACCAGGTCCTAAATGACCTGTCAGGCCCGAGGACGCCCGAGGTTCGACTTCAGGAGCACGCGGTCCTCGCCACGCTTGCGGGCCTGTCCTGCCATCGAGTCGAGCACCACCTCGACACCGGAAGCCACGCCGACGGCGTGAACACGTAGAGTCAGGTCAGCAGGTTGACGCGGGGACCGAGCACCTCACGGGCTTGTACACCACCCGCTGGGACTTGACCCCGCGTCGGCGTGCTCGCGGTGGGATTCCGCTTGCTGGTTCAGGAAGCCCTCTCGGATTGGGCGGTGACGGCCGAGCTTCAACTTCTTGGTGTGACGCATCAGATGTACCGCACGCCTGGATCGTCAGGCAGGGCGCGGGAGTTCTTTACGAGGGCGTTACATGGTGCGATAGGGAGCGACAGGGTGCCACTGTGAGCAAACCCCGCCTATGGGCCGGCTCACCGTCACCACCCAGCGCTCCGGCGCCGCCCCCGACCGCCCCGACCGCCCCGACC
>JBOGGK010000030.1:0-8192 GCA_050744045.1 Acidimicrobiales bacterium
CATGGGGGCAGTGAGGTAATGGGCGACCACCTGGCCGGCCAGGCGGCCGGCGATCTCGCTCATGGGGGCCAACAGCGGCAGGCGTCCGGAGGCGTCTTCCACCGTCTCGTAACCGACGCCGGCGGCCCCCGAACGGACCAGCGCCGCCGTCAGCTCGGGCGCGGCAGCGAGGTGGAGGTAGGTGAAAAGTACCAGTCCCTCCCGCAGCAGGGCGAGCTCGGGACCGACGGGCTCTTTTACCTTGACCAGAAGGTCCACATCGCCCCAGACCTTCTCCGCTTCGTCCACCACCTGCGCCCCCGCCCCCACGTAGGCGCGGTCACCGAAGCCCGAGCCCTCCCCGGCGCTTCGCTCGACCACTACCGCGTGGCCCGCCCCTACCAGCTCCTCGGTCCCCGCCGGGGTCAACGCCACCCGGCGTTCGGCCAGCTTTATTTCTCTTACGACCCCGATACGCACTTCAGCTCGCTCCTCCGGCTATCACCATCAGCAGGTCCCCGCCCTCCACTGGGGCCAACTTGGGGACCGCCAAGCGCTCGACCACGCCGGTCACCGAAGCGGTGATGGGCGCCTCCATCTTCATCGCTTCGATCGTAGCGACCGTCTGGCCCGCTTCGACGCGGTCGCCGGCGTCGACGGTCAGCGACACCGCCCCGGCGAACGGGGCGGCGACGTGGGCCGGGTTGTCGGCCTGGGCGCGCTCGCCGCCGGGCCGGGTGTCCTTCAGCGCGCGGTCCCTCACCGTCACCACCCGGGGCTGGCCGTTGAGCCGGCAGAACACCGAACGGAACCCCCCCTCGTCCGCCTGCCCCACGGCGTCGACCGCCAGGTACAAACGGACGCCCGCCCCGAGGGAGACCTGCACCTCCTCGCCGGGCGCCAGGCCGTAGAGGAACGCCGAAGTGGGCAACACCGAAACGTCGCCGAAGCGGCGCACCGCCTCCTCATAGTCGCGCGCCGGCCCTGCGAAGAGCAGCGAGCTGAGCAAACCGCGCAGCTGCGATGGAGGGGTGGACGGGTCACCCAGCACCTCCTTGGCTTCGGGCGGGAGGTCGAGCCGGCGCGACGGCAACTCTTTCCCCGCCAGGGCCTTGGTGCGGAACGGCTCGGGCCACCCGCCGGCCGGGACCCCGAGCTCGCCGGCCAGGAAGCCCACCACGCTGTCGGGGAGGTCGAAGCGGGCCGGGTCGCGCTCGAAATCAGTCACGTCCGCGCCCGCCCCGCAGAGGTAGAGGGCAAGGTCTCCGACCGCTTTGGAGCTCGGCGTCACCTTCACGATGTTGCCGAGGACCCGGTTCGCCGCCGCATAAAGCTCTTCTACCATTTCGTAGCGGTCGCCGAGCCCGAGCGCGATGGCCTGCTGGCGCAGGTTGGATATCTGGCCGCCCGGCATTTCGTGGCGGTACACGCGCGTGGTGGGCGCCGGGAGCCCGATGTCGAAGGGCGCGTAGAGGCGGCGGACGGCTTCCCAGTAAGGCTCGAAAGCCTCGATGGCCTCGAGGGAAAGCCCGGTCGCCCGGGAGGTGTGGTCGGTCGCCGCCACGACCGCCCCGAGGGAGGGTTGGCTGGTGGTCCCGGCCAGGGGGCCGATCGCGGCGTCCACGGCGTCGACGCCCGCTTCGGTTGCCGCCAGGTAGGTGGCCAGCTGGCCGCCGGCGGTGTCATGGGTGTGCAGGTGCACGGGGAGGTCGAAGTTCTCCCTCAATGCCGCGACCAGCGGGCGCGCCGCGGGGGCGCGCAGCAGCCCGGCCATGTCCTTTATGCACAGCACGTGGGCACCTGCGTGCACCAGTTGCTCGGCCTTGTCCAGGTAGTAGTCGAGGGTGTAGAGCCGCTCCGAGGGGTCGGCCATGTCGCCCGTGTAGCAGATCGTGCCCTCCGCCACCTTGCCCACGTCCACGACGGCGCGCACGGCGGGCAGCATCTGGTCTATGTCGTTCAAGGAGTCGAAGACGCGGAATATGTCGACGCCGGTCCGCGCTGCCTCCTTGACGAAGGCCGTGGCCACTTGGTCGGGGTACGGAGTGTAGCCAACGGTGTTCCGCCCCCTGATCAGCATCTGGAGGCAGAGGTTGGGGACGGCCTCGCGCAGGGCGGCGAGGCGTTCCCAGGGGTCCTCTTTCAAGAACCTCAAGGCGGCGTCGAAAGTCGCACCGCCCCAGGCCTCGAGAGAGAGCAGGCCGGGGAGGGCGCGGGCGAAGTACGGCGCCGCTTGGACCATGTCCGCGGTCCGCAGCCGGGTGGCGAGCAGCGACTGGTGGGCGTCGCGCAGCGTCGTGTCGGTCACCAGCACGGGGACCTGCTCCCTCAGCCAGCGCGCGAAGCCGGCGGGCCCGAGCTCGTCCAGGCGTTGGCGGCTGCCGGCGGGCAATTCGCCGGCCGCTTCACCACCCGCTGGTTCTCCCCACCGCGCCGGCAGTTTTTCCCTCGGGCTGGCACCGCCGTGGGCCGCGGGGGGCGCCGGCCCATTGGGCCGGTTCACGGTCACGTCGGCGATGAAGCTGAGCAACCTCGTGCCTCGGTCCGCTCCCCCCGGCCGGTTGAGCAGCCCCGGTCGTTCGTCTATGAACGACGTGGTGAGGTTGCCGGCGACGAAGTCCGGCTCTTCGAGCACGCTTTGCAAAAAGGGGATGTTCGTCGCCACCCCCCTCACCCGGAACTCGGCGAGCGCCCGCCGGGCCCTGGTCACCGCCTCGGGGAAAGAACGCCCCCGGCAGGTCAATTTGACCAGCAGGGAGTCGAAATGCGGCGAGACGTCCGCCCCCAGGTAGGTGCAACCGTCGAGGCGGACGCCATGGCCGCCCGGGGAGCGGTAAGCGGTGATGCGCCCCGTGTCGGGCCGGAAGCCCTGGGAGGGGTCCTCGGTGGTGATCCGGCACTGGAGAGCGGCGCCGACCTGGCGGACTTCCGCTTGGGATATGCCGAGCTCAGCCAGCGTGGCACCGGCCGCTACCTGCAACTGCGCCTGCACCAGGTCGATCGAGCTGACCTCTTCTGTCACCGTGTGCTCGACCTGGATCCTCGGGTTCATCTCGATGAACACGTAACGGCCGTCGTCGCCCACCAGGAACTCGACCGTCCCGGCGTTTTCGTACCCGACCGCTCGCGCGAAGCCGACCGCGTCGGCGCACAGCTTCGCCCGCAGCTCCGGGCCGAGGTTGGGGGCGGGAGCCACCTCCACCACCTTCTGGTGCCGGCGCTGGACCGAGCAGTCCCGCTCGTACAGGTGCACCACGGCGCCGTGGCGGTCGGCCAGGACCTGCACCTCGATGTGCCGGGGCCGCTCCATCGCCTCCTCCAGGAACACCGTCGGGTCCCCGAACGCGGTCTCGGCCTCGCGCACAGCCGCCTCGGCCGCCGCCCGCAACTGCTCGGGCCGCTCGACGCGGCGGAGCCCTCTGCCCCCTCCGCCGGCGGCCGCCTTCACGAACAAGGGGAAGCCGATCTCGTCGCCTTCGCCAACGAGCTCGGCAACCCCCGCCCGAGGCCCGGCGCTGCGCAGCACGGGGATACCGGCGGCGGCGGCCGTCTCCTTGGCCCTCAGCTTGTTGCCGCAGACGGCGAGCACGCCGGCTGGGGGGCCGACGAAGCTGAGCCCCGCCTGCTGGCACGAGCGGGCCAGCTCGGGGTTCTCAGACAGGAACCCGTAGCCCGGGTAGACGGCGTCCGCTCCGCAGCGGCGGGCCACCTCGACGATGCCGGCGATGTCGAGGTAGGCGCGCAGGGGGTGGCCACGTTCCCCGATCTCGTAGCTCTCGTCCGCCTTTTGGCGGTGGAGCGAGTAGCGGTCCTCGTACGGGAAGACGGCTACAGAGCTGTACCCGAGCTCGTTGATCGCCCGGAACGCCCTGACCGCGATCTCGCCCCTGTTCGCGACCAGCACTTTGCGCACGCCTCCCGAGCGTAACGGCTGGCGCCGGCTGGCGGCGCCGGCGGGGAGTGCCTCTCCTCGGCCGGTCTTCTCAGCCCGGGCACACCCGGTGGAGGTCTTCGACGAGCCATTCGACGCTGAACTTGCGGGCCAGAGCGGGGTCGGTCCGGCATTCGGGCTGGGGGACACGGCGACCTTCGCTCACGACGGCGTCCCAGGACCCCAGGCCCTCCGTCTCCAACCTGGCGCGCCCTTGGCCAAGGTCCAGGGCGCGGCGCCGGCAACGCAGCAGGGCCCAGCCCACCTCGGCCAGGACCGCCCTCTCCAGCGCCTGCTGGGCAGGCCAACCGAGGCAGGCCGAGCCACGGAAACGTGGGAGCACGTCGTCGAGTGGGCCATTGGCGTTGACTACTTTTTCCAGCAACGCCGCGTCTGCTCGCGCCCAAACAGTGGCGGACGGCAGGACTATCGCGGTCGGCGCGAAACGGTGGCCGCCGGTATGGCTCGTCCGCCAGAGCCGCACCTGTCCAGGCGGGCGCTCCAGTGGTTGTTCGCGCAGAGACGCCACCAGACCGGTGCCCAGGGACCCGCAGCACGCGTCTCGCCGCCCATGAGTGCACACCAGCACGTCAACCGGGCCCGCCCGGTCTGTCCTCCCGGCACCCCGACCTCCGGCACACGGGTCGGCGGGCCGCTCGGCGAGCACTTCGGCGGCCACCCTCGCCAACACACCCACCGGTGCTGTGACCTCGCTGAGGACCAATGTCCCGGCCCAACCCGTCCCTTTCGCCGGGGAGGCCTGCGGTTGCCGGTAGAACCTGAGGCGGCGCAGCCCGTCGTCCGGCTGGCCCACGGCGGTCCTGCTCCCGGTCACACCGTCCGCCGGGTCGCCGAGCTTTTGGTCCCCGACCGCGCGCACCAACTGCACCCGCAGCTCTGCACGGGCAGCGACATCAACAAGCTCGGTGAGCTCGGAGGCATCTGATACGTTCGCAGGCCACGGCAACGGTTGCTCGACGAGGAGAAAACCTCGGTAACGGCCGGCCGTCCCCACCGGGTCGAGCTTCTGCGACCTCGCCCATTCGCTACAAGACTGGACCGCTGGGCCGCGCCGCCGTCCCGCGCCCGGGCGGGCCCCAGGTTGCGAGCGCTCGGCCATGGCGGTAGAGGCTACGGTGCCAGGATCAGAAGTCTCTCGGATGGGCGCACTGGCCGCTTCTGAGCAGGGCGGTGTTCGGCTCGCCCTCGTCGGTGGGCGGCGGGGTATTGCCCGCGCAGGCGAGGGGGCCGAAGATGTCGTTGCCGGCGATCTCGGTGCTGGCGTACGAGCCGTCCTGCTCGTAGGGCCCGCTACCAGAGTTGGCGGACACGGCCACCGGCCCGTAGACGGTGTCGCCGGCGACCTCTACCCCTCCGGTGTTGGCTACGAGGCTGACCGGCCCGGAGACCGTCGTCGGGCCGCAACCAAGATCCGTGCCCCCGCCTATGAAGACGAAGCCGGTGCTCCTGCTCACGACGACCGGCCCGGCGACGGTTGCGCCGCAAAGGGTGAAACCAACCGCACGGGTGGAGCTGATGGGCCCAGTCACCGAGCCGCCTTCCACCTCGAGGCCGCCGCCCGGTTCCACGACCACGGGGCCGGAGACGTGCCCGGTGACGAGCACGTTCTGTCCCCGCACGACGACCAGCGGGCCGGTATAAGCCCCCCCGATGGTCTCGGTGAACCCGACCCCCTCGGAGACCTCGCCTGTGCTCGGGTCGAGGTTGGCGTTGCCTGCGTAGCTGGCGCTGAACAAGTGCGTGCCGCCCTGCAGGCCCTCTACGGTGAGAGAGGCCGAGCCCACCCCGCCCGCGCCGAGCGAGAGCGGGGCCGACCCGATGACATTGCCGGCGTCGGAGAAGGTGACCTCTCCGCTGGGATAGGTCGCGCCGGGCCCGGTCGGCCACGTCGGGGCAGGCAGGACCCCCGAGGGCGACACTGTTGCGGTGAGGGTCACGCTTTGGCCAAAGTTCGCCGGGCTCGGCTGGGCGACGAGAGTGGTGACGGTCGTGTCGTCCACGGTCACCGGCGAACCCGGCGAAGTCGCAGCCTGGTAGTCGGGGTCAGCGGCGTCGTAGGAGCCGGTGGGCGGGGGCAGGGGCGTCGAGCTCGAGCCGAAGTAGGCGGTCATGGTGTAGCCACTGCCGACGTCGCCGGGCGGGAGCGTGACCGCCTCCGGGCGGGCGACGCCTGACTCGTTGGTGATCGCGGTGCCGCCGCCCACCGCCGTCCCGCCGGGCGAGGAGACCTCGAAGTAGACGGTCTCGAGCGGCACGGGCGCACCGTCGGAGGTAAGGGTGGCGCTGACCCCGCTCGGCTCGCCAGAGGTGACCTGCGACGGCGCCGAAAGCTGGAGGGCCGTGGGCGCCTGGGCGACCTGGACGGCCTCGCTGGTGGAGGCCGGTTGGTCTGCGGCGTCCCCGGGGTACGAGGCCGTCAGCGCGTACCCGCCGGGAGCTCCGGTGACGGGGAGCGTCGCCCTCGCCACGCCGTCGCTACCTGTCAACGAAACCGTCGCATAGGAGCCTAGCCCGAAGGTGACCGGCTGGCCGGGGAGAGGCCCAGCGGCGTCGGCGAGAGTGGCGGAGACGTCCAGCGGAGCGCCGTAGGTAGCCCCCGCCACCGGTGCCAGCGACAGGGAGTCAGGCGCCGGGGCGGGGGCCGAGGGCGAGGAGCCAGCAACACTGAAGTAGTAGCCGTCGTTGTTGTCCAGGCTGACCTCGCCCACGCCGTTGGCGGCCTGCACGATGAGCACGGTGTTGGCTGGGTCGGAGGCGGAGAAGGCGCCCGCCCACAGGCTTGGGTCGCCCGGGGCCGGCGTGAGCTCGACCGACTGCCATTGCGGGCTAGCTGCCGTCGGGTCGGTGTAAGTGGCCCACACCTCCTCGGTCCCCGCCGAGGGGTCCTCTGCCACCCGGGCCGAGACAGTCACCTGCCCGTTGCTGTAGCTCGCGGAGACGTCGGAGATCTGCGGTGGCGCGGCAAGGGCGGGGACGTTGCCCCCGTAGCTCGCCGTGTCGTTGTCGTAGAACAGGTGGAAATCGACATTGCTGTAGGTCCGCCCCACGGCATTTCCCGGGGCGGTCGGGTCGGACACGTACTGGACGGGTGTTACGCCGAGCATGGTGTCGCCGCCGGTGCCCAGGGTGGCGAAGTAGTTGGGGTTCCAGATCTTCTGCGGGTAGTAGACCGGCGAGGAGAAAGGTGCCGGTGTCGTAGCCGCGTCGGTGACAGGGTCGCCAGTGAGCGGCGAAGGCCCGGAGCTGTCGGTGTACGAGCCGCTCCACAACCCGACACCTCGCAACGTCTCGCCCGGTACGTTCACATCCTCGGTCTGGACCGGCACCACAGGGCCGCCGGGGTCGGCCACGACGCCTTGAGGGCCGGAGTCATAGCTGAGCGAGGTGCCGGGTGCGGCGGTGGCCGTAAGGGTGGGGGTTACGCTCAGGTCGGCTTCCTCGAGCCCGAACGGGCCCGGCAAACCTTGGAGGTCGGAGCTGGCCAGGACGCTGGTAGGCCCGCTTGGCGCCGGCACCTCCTTGGGCTCGTGCAGGCTGAGCATGGGGAGCCCGTAAAGGGTGACCTGGAGGAGGGACTTCTCGTCGAGGCCGTTCAGCTGGTCGAGGCTGGCCAGGTACTCCCATTCGGTGCGCAGCAAGGCGGTACCGACCGGCCCGGGCTCGTCGCCGAACTGCTGGGCGAGGTCCACGTAGATCTGGTCGCTGTCGGCGACGTAGTTGCTGTCGCCGAACTGGTAGCCCGTGCCCGCGATCAACGTGGCGCCGGCCTCGGTGAAGGCCTGCGGCCAGGAAAGGGTGTTGGTGACGGGGGTGGCGTCGGCCGGGTCGATGTTGTACCCCGAGTGGCAGCCGGCGCTCAGCACGAGAGAGCCCTGGAGGTCCGAGCCGATCTCGCCCGCGAACTGCTCGGTCGAAAGGAACGTCGTGTCGTCGGCGGCGAGCGCGTCGTTGGCGCTGAAGTGGGCCCCCAGGAACACGAGCTGGTGCGCTCGGGCGGTGAGCGCCGTCGACAGGTCGCTCGCCGTCCACGGGTTGACCGGGTCGACGTCGCTCGCGATCAGCTTGTCGTTGGTCCCGCCCGGGATGCCGGTCGAGAAGGCCGTCTCGATCTCGCTGGCGGGAGGCTGCATGAAGCTGTAGCCGGTGACGAGCGACGAGGTCGGTGTGATCGTGCCTCCCGCCAGGTAGTTGTCGATCGTCTGGGCGATGTCCGCCGGCGTCTCCACCAGGCGCCCCACTGCGGCGGACTGGATGGGAAGGG
>JBOGGK010000031.1:0-3351 GCA_050744045.1 Acidimicrobiales bacterium
CCATACAGGCGAGGAGACGTGGATTACGTTAGTGCCGGAAGTTGGGTCGAGAGGTATACCTATGCCATGAGGAAGACTAGGTCGGGTTTGAACGAACCCGCCTGCCATGGTGCTCGCTGAGATAGAGAAAGCTGACGGCGTTCCTCGCGGGGGGACAGTGCAAGCCAGGCGTGTGGTTCGATTCGGAGGTAGAGACAGCATGATGCTCCGGCTCATCTACCTTGGGGCACGCCGGATGCGCTCAAGTGGGCTCGTGGCGGTGCCGATGGAAGGGACCAGGAGATCTTCGTTTCGGAGGGCCGGTTGGCAAAACATGTGAGCATCGGCTTGGACATCGGGTCGTCCGCGGTCCGGGCGGTCGAGGTGTCGGTACAGGGGGCCAAGAGGGAGCTGACGCGGTTCGGCCAGCTTGGGTTGCCAGATGGTGCCGTGGTCGAGGGCGAGGTCCGCGACCACTCGGCGGTCTCGAGTGCGCTCAAACGGCTGTGGTCAGAAGGCGGGTTCCGCCAGCGCGACGTGGTTCTCGGCATCTCCAGCCAGCGGAGCATGGTGCGTCCAGTGGAGATGCCAAAGATCGCCACCTCTGAGCTGCGTTCGGCACTTCGCTACGAGATGGCCGAGCTGCTGCCCATACCAGTGGAGCAGGCTGTGTTCGACTTTGTCGACCTTGGCCCGGGGAGGCCAAAGGGCGACGGTGGCGAAACCGTACAGGTCCTGCTGGTCGTGGCCCAGCGCGAGATCGTACTGGACCACATAAACGTAGTCAGGCGGGCAGGGCTGAGAGTACGGGCCGTCGACTCCTCTCCATTGGCCCTGTTGCGGGCTTTTCCGGTCCCCGAGGGGGGCGGCCTCGAAGCGGTGGTATGCCTGGGAGCACAGCTTGTCATTGTGGCAGTGCGCGAGGGTGGGGTACCGCGGTTCGTCCGGACCGTGACCAGGGCGGTGGACGACCTGGCACCCGCGGTGCAAGAGGGTGCGAGCGCAAGGTCGGGTGCGCCCGTCGTGACGGGGCGGCGGGGTGGCTACGGCGGGATGGCGGACAGAGCTGACCCGGTCATAGAAGAGATCCGGGGGTCGCTCGAGTACTTCCACTCCCACAGGCAGGACGGCGAACTGCAAGCCGTGTTGCTCACCGGTGGCGGCGCGGTTGGCGAGGGCGTCACCGGCCGGCTAGGCGCGTCACTTGGAGTACCGGTCAGCCTAGGTGCGGTTGCGCTCAGCTACGACCTGAAGCAGCTCAACATGACCCCCGCCCAAGTAGAGGAGGCCTCGCTCCGGTGGGCCACCGCCGCCGGCCTTGCTCTCTGGGGTACCGACGGGGTACCTGCGCCTTCGCTCATCCCACTAGAGGTCAGGCAGCGCCGCCAGTTGCACCATGCGCTGGCAGCATCGGGCGCCGGCCTCCTGGTAGTCGCCCTCGGCCTGGGTGGGGTGTCCTACGCCCGGGCCCACGCCGCTTCGAACGTCGCCAAACAAGTGACGGCCGAGAACGCTCAGGCTGCAGCCTTGCAATCCCGCATCGCGGCACTGATGCCAGTGACCAGCGTTCACAGCCAGTTGCTCAGCCGGCGCAGCATCGCCCAACAGGCGCTCTCCGGCGACGTGGACTGGGTGGGCCTCGAGCGCCGTATCGTTGCTGCCTTACCTGCCAAGACCAACATTACGACACTCAGCTTCTCGCGCGCCCAAGCAGGAGCAAGTGCAACCGGGGGCACCGCCGCCCAGCCGCCGGCAGACGACGTCGGCCAGGTGACGATGTCTGTTGTGACCACCGGAGGACAGGTATCGGTGTCACAGTTCGTGAGGAGCATGTGGTCGGTCCCCGGACTGTACGCTCTCTGGGTTTCTAGCACTACCACGGCAGGCCGACAGACGACCTTCAGCGCCACTGCCCAGGTCACTGCCCAGGCCTTCAGCAAGCGGGCGGCGGCGTTGCCGGGTGGGCAACCATGAGCCGGCTCGTACAGCGGGTCGGGGCCTTCGCCCTGGTCGGCCTACTTATCGTCGTAGGGATCTGGTACGCGGCGTTGTGGCGTCCCGAGACATCGCACCTGCGAGCCGAAGGCCAGTTGCAGTCCCAGGCAGCGAGCAATGTAGCCTCCCTCCAGGGGCAGCTGGCGTCGTTACAGGTCCTGAGCAAGAGGGTCCCCGCCGAGCGCAAGGCCTTGTCCAAGTTGGACCAAGCGGTGCCGGACGGCCCCAGCCTCGACCAGCTCCTCGACGCGATCAACACCGCCGCCGCCAAGGCCGGCGTGCCCCTGACTGCAATAGGTACCCCAATGCCAACCGGATGGGGGCAGCCGGCGGCCAGTCCTGGTAGTGCTGCCAGCGCACCCGCCACCGGCACGACCACGGGGCCCCCGTCGATATCGCTCACCATATCGATCGGGGGTACCGCCGCCCGTGTGCTCAAGTTCGTCACCGCGTTGGGCTCCCAGCGGCGCCTGTTCGTCGTCGACTCGTTCTCCTTGACAACTTCTCCGGCAACTTCCCCCGCGAGCGGCAAATCGCGGGCGCCGGCCACAGGACTAGGTACCTCGTTGACCGTCGAAGCATTTTACGTGTCGGCAACTTCAGCCAACCCAGCCTCGACCTTCCCTCTCATGGTGCCACCGTCCCAGGTGGCAGCATACAGAGCCGCAGTCAAGGAAGAGCACGACGCGGTCGCAAAAGCCGAAGCCTTGAACGCACTTGTTTACGAAAAGGCGTTCCGCGCCGCCAACAGGGCTTACGTCGACGCGACGACCCCTCTCGGCGTCAAGGCCCTCGGGAGCGGAACGCTCCCCTGGAGCACCACCCGCGTCCCCAGCTCGGGCCAGGTGGCCGCCATCGCCGGGCGCGCAAGAGCTACCCACTGGTTGCCCACCGCTCCTGGCGGCAGAGGCCCCGCCTTGCTGGTCGAGTCGCTCTCGCAGTCTGGGACTTGCTTCTATGTCGCTGACTACACCAAAGGCGGCGAGGGCGCTTATGCCGAGACGACCGGCGGCTGCGCGCCCAGCGTGGCGCTCCCGGCGACCGTGCGGAAGGGAGCCCCGGCGCGAGTGAAGGCAGCGGCTTCTGGGCTCACCTCGGCCGACTGGTACTCGGGCTGGCAATAGCGGGTCCGTCGGGCGCCCACCAGCTCCCAGCGCGGTACCAGGTACCCTCGTCAATTCCCCTCCGGGGCCCCAGGCTGTGGGCGCGCCAACCCTTTCGCGCCTCGAGCGCGTAGGGCTGCCGAATGCAGCCGATCATTCAGTAACTTCCATCCCAGGTCATAAAACTAAAGCGCCCGCCAAGAGCCGCCGAAACTCATGCCGGTGAGGTCTATTGGCAGAGGGTCGCGCAGGAGTGACGCGCGCAGGTGTGGAC
>JBOGGK010000032.1:0-10367 GCA_050744045.1 Acidimicrobiales bacterium
GCCCAGGGGAGGCGCCCAGGGCGTCGAGGACCGCATTGCCCGCTGCCCGGGGATCCCGCGGTGGGACCACGAGCGCGTTGGTCCCAGCCTGGACGTAGTCTTCGACGCCGAAGGGGGTCGTGACCACGACCGCACCGGAAGCCATCGCTTCCAGCGGCGGCAGTGGGTAGCTCTCCGCCCAGGAAGTGAACAGGACCACGGCTGCTTTCTGGTAGAGGGCGGGCAGGTCGTCGTGGGGGAGGACCCCATGGTGGTGCACCCACGGCTCGTCTGGCACCGTCCCGCTCCCGAACACATGCCACTGGATGTCCCAACCGGGCTCGAGTGATCGGGCCAGGACGAGCGCGTTGTAGGCATCGGCTGTGCCCTTCCAGCGCGAGGGGTGCACGAAGCTGACGACCACCGCCGGCCTTTCAACCTCAGGCTTGGCCGGCCGGCATTGGGGGCCGGGGCCGGCATTGATGGCGAGGTCGGTGTGGTAACCGAAGAGGCGGCCCAGCGTCGACTGCGCCCATGAAGAGTTCGCTATGCGGTAAACGGGCAGAGAAAGGGACATCTTTATGAACGGGACGAGGATCCCGGCGTTGGGCAGGTCGTGGGCGAAGAGCGTCTCGACATGCTGGATGAAGTGCGCGCGCAGGCGTCCCGGAGCCTGAGCCACGGCCAGCACGGTGCTGTAGTGAGTGGCGATCTGGACGTCTGCCTCGGGAAGGGCCGGTGGCTGAGGCACCAGTTCGAGGTGGCGGACGGCCGAAGGCATCATCTGCACCCGGGCGGGGTCGACCGGTTGGCTGACGAAGACCGTGACTTCGTGGCCACGCTGTTGCAGGCCGGCAGCGTGGCGGAGGACGCAGATGACCCCTCCGGACACTTCCACTCCCGGCAGGAGCCACTGGATGCGCATTTGGCGATTCCTTTACGAGGGACCGGCTCGGGCGGCCGGTCCGGGTGGGTGGGACGATCGGTTCGGAGGGCCGGCTCGGGCCGCTACTACGACCGGCTCAGGCGAAAGAGGGCAGGTGCGCCGGTTGCCGGCTGCGGGCAGGGGACAAGGTCCTCCGCTGGCGGGCTCGGCCGGCACCGAGGTTGTGGTTGAAAAGGGCCAACGCATGCGCTACTGCCTGGTCCATGTCGTAATAGCGGTACTCGGCAAGCCTTCCTACGAAGAGGACCCGCCCGGTGAGCCGCTTGGCTTCGGCAGCGTAGCGAGCATAGAGGCGGTGGTTCTCGCTCCGGGGGACGGGGTAGTAGGGCTCGTTGGCGCCTGGCACGTGAGGCTCAGGGAACTCGTAGGTGAGCACCGTGGCACCCCGGTGCTGGTCTGCGAAGTGAGCGTGCTCGATGACGCGTGTGTAGGGCTCGTTGCCGGGGTAGTTGACGACGGCGACAGGTTGGGCGCGGTCGACCGCGAGGGTTTGGTGCTCGAAGCGCAGGCTCCGGTAAGGGAGCGGCCCGAAGCGGTGAGCGAAGAACTCGTCGACCGGCCCCGTGTACACGGTGGGAAGTGCCCGCAAGGTATCGCTCAGCGTGCGGTGGTCGCGGCAGATCTCGACGGAGATGTTCGGGTGCTCGAGCATGCGGGCGACCATTGCCGTGTAACCGTCCGACGGGATGCCCTGGTGCGAGTCGGCGAAGTACCTGTCGTCGCGCGAAAAAAGCACCGGGACCCGGGCCGTTACAGACCGGTCGAGGTCCTCGGGGCGCCACCCCCACTGTTTGAGCGTGTACCGCAGGAACAGTTTTTCGTAGACGACCTCGCCCACTCCTCTCACCGCCGCCTCCGGGTGCGCCATGAGCGTGAGCACGGGTACCTTGGGCTGGCCGGGGAAAGCCCCGGAGGCGATTGCCTCCAATTCGGCAATTGCTCGGGGCCCGAGCAGCTGCTCGAGGGTGCTCAGGTTGCAGGGCATCGGCAGCAGTTGGCCGTCGACAAAGGCCCGCACCCGGTGCAGGTAGGGGAGCCAGTCTGTGAAGCGAGAAAGGTACCCCCAGACCTCGTCCGACTTCGTGTGAAAGATGTGGGCCCCATAGCGGTGGACCCTGATCCCGCTACGATCTTCGGTATCGTGGGCGTTGCCGGCGATATGGTCACGGCGCTCCACGACGAGCACTCGCTGGCCGAGCTGGCTGGCTAGGCGTTCGGCGATCGTGGCGCCGCTGAGGCCGGCGCCGACAACGACCCAGTCCAGCGCCCTTCCGGGTCGAGTCATGACAACCGTTCGAGGGCTCGGACGAGGTAGCGGGTCTCGTCGCGGGCCACCATGCGGGCGAAACCTCGTGCCGCCAGCTCGAGCCGGGCTTGCCGGTCAGCCACCAGTTCGGCAGCCGAGGCTGCCAGTTTTTCGTAAGGCGCCAGCCGGACGGCATCGACCATGTCGGGGTCGATCTCGGTCCCCGGGCGGTGCTCGGCGACGACCGCCTTGTGGTTTGCCAGTAGGTAGCTGACCCGGACCAGCTCGAAGATGCTCGTGTCGTAGTAGTGCAAGTTGAGCACTACCTTGGCCCGGGAAATGAGCTGGTCTCGGGCCTCGCCGTAGACCCCGAACACAGCTTGGGCGCAGAGGCCCATCTCCTGGAGCTGGGTGACCGCTCTGGCGCGCCGCTCGTTGACCGACCCGTAGAACAGCACGTCGATGTCCTCGACGGCGTTCGGCGGGATCCGGGTGAGCTGTGGCACGTAGCCCACCGGGACGTGAACCGCACGGCTCGTGATGCCGAGACGGCGGAGCGAGGCGATGTTGCGGGCGCTGTAGTCCCAGACCTCGCACCGGCGGAGCACCTCGAGGTAGGTGGGCGAGCACCATGAGGAAGATTCGTCTATCTGCTCGAGGTTGTAGACGATGGTGCCTGGTGGGAGGAGGTCCACCTCTTGGGGCTGGAGAAGGTTGGCGCCGAACAAGATCGGCCGTGGCCCGGGCACGGCCAGGCGGTTGACGGCCGAGCAGACCACTGCCCCCAGGGCGCGCAAGCCGTGAGTGACCGTTTCGGCCACTTCTGAGAAAGCACCTGAGTGGCCATAGCCCTCCGGGCTCACGAGGACCACCTGGAAGGAGCTTTCGTGGGAGGGGAGAGCCCGGTACCTCGGCCCGGCCGCAGGCTGCACCACGCCGGTGGGGGCCGCGCCGGCGGGGGCCGCGACCGCGCTCTCGGTTGTCATCCCCGTAATGCTCGGCAGGCCGAGCGTGTTCCTGAGCGGCCGGTGGCGGCCGGCACGGACATGCCCGCCCTTGCCAAGGTGGGGGCGCCGGCCTAGGCCAGAGCGGCGACGCTGCGCTGGCGCGAAAGACTGGCCAGCTGGCCGGCTTCGGGCTCGAGGCGCCGGCGGTAGTCGTCGTGGGCGGCGACCGCGGCGTAGTAGGCGCAGCGGCGCTTCGCCATCCGCCCTGACGGCCCCGCCTCGACCAGGTCGGGGTCGAGCTGGGCGTTTATGGCGTCGCGCAGCAGCACGAGCGCCTCGGCCCGCATCTGGGAGATGCGCGAGTCGGTCACCCCGAGCTCCTCGGCCAGGACCTGCATGGGCAGCTCTTCGAAGAAATAGCCGATAACGACCCGGCGCAGGCGTTCGGGCAGGTGGTCGACGGCTGCCACCAGGTAGGCGCGCTTCTCGTTGTCGAGGACGCCGTCTTCTGGCGCCGACTGCCCGCTCGGGAGCAGTTCCTCGGCGTTGCCGTCGATGGGCAGGGCGTCGAAATTGAGCACCAGGGCGCGGTAGACGTCGCCGCTGATCGTCTCCAGTTCGCCCGAGGAGCACCCCATGGTCTGCGCTACTTCGGGCGTCGAGGGCTGGCGGCCCAACTTGGCGGTCAGGCGCTCGGTCGCCTGGGCGATGTCGCGCGCCTTGGCCCGCACCGAACGGCTGGCCCAGTCGCGCGAGCGCAGTTCGTCCAGCAGGGCGCCCCGCACCCGCGAGGAAGCGAAGCGTTGGAAGCTGATGCCCCTCTCGGGGTCGTACGACCGCGCCGCCTGGGCCAGCCCGGCCATCGCCGCAGACATCAGGTCGTCACGGCACACATGGCGGGGGATGCGGCTGGCCATCTCGGAGACCATGTAGTTGACGAGCGGCAGGTGGGAGCGTACGAGCTCTTCCTCGGCGGCCCTGTCATGACCGGGCCCGGGGGCCCGCCGCAGCGCGGCAGCGCCGGAAGGTTCACCACTATCAGCGCGAGGCGGGAGCATAACCCTCACATTCGGCGCGTGAGCGTTCCCGGCTGGATACGCCGAGGGGGTGAATTTGTGGCCTGGTCTTTCGGCTGCCGGGGCTACGCCTGGCTTAGCCTGTAATGACTAAACAGTGGGACACAAATTTGTAAAGGCCCCGCTCAGAGGCGTCGAAACCATTGAGAGCCGCTCCCCGTGGTGCTGCCTGGTCAAGCGGGAGAGGTGCAGTTCGTCCCTTTTATTCGCCCGAAGACAAGGAGCACGGTGGCCGCCAAGCACACAAGCCGCAGCTCGGAACAAGAAAATGGCGCATCCGGGGCCCTCTCCGCCCCGGTACGCGTGGTCGTGGTCGACCCGCTCCCGCTTTTCCGGGCGGGCACGGTGGCGGCCCTGGACGCCGGGCGCGTGAAAGTCGTCGGGGAGGCGGCCCACGTCGCCCGGGGCATCGAACTGGCGCGCTCGACGCAGGCGGCGGTCCTGCTGCTCGGCGACGTGCCAGTCGAGGGCACGCGCCAAGCAGCGGCAGCCTGGCCGTCGTGCTCGGTGGTGGCGCTCGTGTCCCAGCCCACCCGGGACGAGCTGGTGGAAGTCCTGGGCGCCGGTGTTGCCGGGGTGGCGCCCCGTTCGCTCACCGCCGAGCACCTGGTGGCCGCGGTGGAAGCGGCCGGGCGGGCGAGCGCGCAGTCTCCCGCCGGGACGGGCGGGAGCAGCGACCGGGCTGCCGTTTTCCTCCCCTTATCCCTGCGCTCGGCAGCACCCGCGATCGGGCAGGCCGATGCCGGCGGCGACGGGGGTCGGGGCGGCGAGCGGCTCACCCGCAAGGAGTCCGAAGTCCTGGCGCACCTGGCGAGAGGAGCCTCCAACAAACAGATCGCAGAGGCGCTCTACGTGACGCCGGCGACGGTGAAGACCCACCTGGCCCACATCTACGCCAAGTTGGGGGCGCGGGGCCGGCGGGAGGCGGTCCCGGCGGCCCTCGCCCGGGGGCTGCTGAAGTGAGCTCGTGCCTCGCCGGGGGAGCGGGGGGCAAACAGGCCCCGGCGGGCTCAGGTGCGGGCCCTGCCTACCGATGAAGGCTACGTGGCCCTTGGAGAGCGCAACGACCAGGTGCTGAACGATGTGTCCACGGTCCTTTGGCGGGAGCGCCAACTGCTCGAATTGCTCGTGTTCAAGCTGGAAGAGGAGGAGCTGTTGCTGACGGCCGGCAAGGCCCGCTGGGTGAACCACGCCTCGCGCGAGGTCGAGATCGTGCTCGAGCAGCTCCGGGCCACCGAACTGATGCGGGCGGTCAAAGTGGAGGAGGCCGCGGTCGAGCTCCACCTCGCCAGCTACCCGGGGCTGCGCTCGCTCTCCCAGGCCTGCCCCGAACCTTGGGCCTCTATCTTCGCCCGGCACCGGCAGGCGTTCCTCGAGCTGACCGGCGAGGTGCGAGACCTCTCCGAGCGCAACCGGCACCTCCTCGCCAAAGGCCGCGACGCCGCTCGGGAAGCTCTCAACTGGATCACGGGGAAAGGGGCGCCCCCACCTGCGGCCTACACGTCTTCTGGGGGGCCCTCGCCCCTGTCGACAGGCCATCTCCTTGTGAACGAGGCCATGTGAACAGGCCCCGAGGCGACTCGAAAGGGAGCCGGCAATGAGCGACTTCTCCGACCTGACCGTGGGTCTTTCGGGCCTCGAGGCCCAGCAGATGGGCATGGACACCGTGGGCCAGAATGTAGCCAACGCCGATACCCCCGGTTACGTCGACGAACAGGTCGAACTGGCAGCGGTGGGCTCGGTCCAGCACCAGGGCTTCGACCAGGCCGCGTCCGCACTGCCCGGTGACGGCGTGGAGATCACGGGCGTGGACCGGCTGAGCAACAGCTACTTGCAGCAACGCAGCTACTCCGAGCAGGCCAGCCAGGGGATGCTGACCGCGCAGCAGAGCGGCCTCCAGGCCATCCAGCAAAACTTCCCCGAGCCGTCGAGCAACGGGATCTCGAGCCAGCTCACCAAGTTCTGGCAGGACTGGTCGACCCTGGCCAACAACCCCTCGGACGGCCCGACCCGGGCCATGCTCGTCCAGGACGCCGGCACCCTCACGTCCTCGCTCAACCAGACCTCGACCGCGCTCGGCGCGCTCAGCCAGCAGACGACCCAGGAGATCTCGGCCACTTTGGCCCAGGTCAACCAGGACGCCTCCCAGATCGCCGCCCTCAACCAGTCGATCCTGGCGGCGGGGACGAGCGGCAACGGCAGCACCAACGAGATGGAAGACCAACGCGACCAGATCGTGTCCCAGCTCTCCAACCAGATCGGCGTCAGCGTCAGCTACAACCAGAACGGGACCATAAACGTGTACTCGGGCAGCGAGCCGCTGGTCTCGGCCGGTAACTACCAGCAGCTCTCGCTGTCCCAGTCGGGGCCGCCGTTTTCATTGGTGTGGAGCGCCGACGACAGCACTTACCAACCGGGCAGCGGGGCGCTGGCGGGCATGCTCGACGTAGTCAACCAGTACGTCCCGCAGTACCAGCAGGGCTTGGACCAGGTGGCCCAGAGCCTCATGGGCTCGGTCAACTACTTGATGAGCACCGGCTACGACCTGGACAACCAGCCCGGCGGCGCCTTTTTCTTGGGCAGCGGGGCGGCCGACATCGAGGTGAACCCGGCCCTGGCCGCCGACCCCTCGCTGGTCGCGGCCGCGTCGTCGCCGACCACGCCGGGTTCCTCGGCCACCAACGAGGACGGGACCATTGCGGCCGAGATGGGGGAGCTGCCCAACTCGGAGACGGCGACGTTGGCCGAGCCCGCCGGCGGCTGGGCGGGAGGGACCTCGGCGCCGGCGTGGTCGTCGGCGGGGGCGACGACGGCGACCGGGCCCGAGGCCGACGTCGCTTACAACGAGCTCGTGAGCGGCATCGGCCAAACGACTTCGTCGGTCAACAACAGCCTGACCAACCAACAAGCGGTTACTACCAATGTCAATTCTGCCCTGCAGTCGGCTACCGGCGTCAACACCGACGAGGAGCTGACCAAGATGGTCCAGTACCAGAACGCCTACGACGCATCCGCCAAGTACATAAGCACCGTCGACAGCATCCTGCAGTCGTTGATATCCATGGTCCAGGGGTAGGAGCCACAATGTCCGACATTTCCCGCGTGACCCAGCAGAGCGCATCTTTGTTGATGGTCGCCGACCTGCAGACGTCGCTCGCCAACTTGACCCAGTTGCAGCAAGAGGCAGCGACGGGCAAGTCGCTCAACCAACCCTCCGACAACCCCTCAGGGACCTCGGAAGTCCTCAACTTCAATGTCCAGGCGGGCCGTTTCCAGCAGTACGCCTCCAACATTACTGACGGCCAATCCTGGTTGAACACCGCTGACTCGGCCCTCGGCTCGGTCGTGAAGACGCTCGACCAGGTCCAGACCGACGTGCTCTCCGGCGCCAACGCCTCGGCGAGCGACGCGACGGCCAACCAGGCACTTGCCCAGGACGTGCTGGCCGCAAAGGCCGACATCCTCGGCGTGACGGGGACGAGCTACAACAACCGGCCGATCTTTTCTGGGACTTACGGGACCGCGCCGTACCCCCAGGGCGGCGCCAGCGGGGTGAGCGACCCGACGAGCCCGTCGTACGACCCGACGCAGGCTTATCTTTACGCCGGCAGCTCCACGCCGGTCACCCGGGTCGTCTCGCCGGGCCAGACGGTCAATGTCAGCCTCACGGCCGACCAGGTCTTCGGCTCCGGCTCGTCCAGCGTCTTCGCCCTCCTCGACACGATCTCCCAGGATCTGGCCAACGGCAACACCTCGGCCCTCAGCGGGTCTGACCTGTCCCAGCTCCAGAGCTACATGGGCACCGTCACCCAGGCCCAGGGCACCGTGGGCGAGCTCGGGGCGTCGCTCGCCAGCAACCAGAACCGCGTAACTAGCACGCTCAACGCCCTCCAGGACCAGGTGGCCACGGTAAGCGACGCCAATGAGGCCCAGGTCATCACCGATCTGGACCTGGCCCAGGCGTCCTACCAGGCGGCGCTGGAGACTACGGCCAAGATCATCCAGCCATCGCTGGCCCAGTTCCTGTCATGAGCGCGACAGTGGCCAAGTCAGCCCTCGGCCTCCCGTCGGCGGGGCCCCGGGGGGAGGACGGGCCGGCCCCCGCCCGCTCTACCTATGGGCCGGGGCGGGCGACTGGGCCCCGGGCCGCAGCGGGCCGCGCCGTACCGCCCCGGGCGGCACAGGACCTGACCGTGCCAGAGCTGCGCTTTGCCGCCGGCATACCCGGCTTCCCCGAGGCGCGCCAGTTCTCCGTGAAACCGTGGGGCGACGGGCCGAGCCCGTTCCTGGTCCTCGAGTCGCGAGAAATAGCCGGCCTGCGCTTCGTAGCGGTGGGACCAGGCGTCTTCTTCCCCTGGTACCAGCCCCGCTTCGGGGGCGAAATCTACCAGGCGATCGAGGCGGCCGGCTCCGAAGAGACCGTGGTGCTCGTGATCCTGACCGTGCACTCCCGGCCCGAGGAGACCACCGCGAACCTCCTCGGCCCCATGGTCATAAATGCCCGGACCGGCCAAGCTGTCCAAGCCGTGCTCTCCGGGTCGGGTTTTGCCCCTCAAACGCCCGTCGTCGCCAAGCCTTGAAGCCGCCCGGGGTGTAACTGCCTGGCGTGAGAGGCTGGCGTAAGAGCCTGGCGTAGGAGGCTGGCGTAGGAGCGTAGCTAAGTGCAGGAAGCCGCCCTAACGGAGGAGGGGTTTTCGCGCACTTATCTACGTTTTGGGTCAAGGTGGCGAGAGTTTTTGTATGGTTGCGCGCGTACATCGGGGCTCCGCGGTCTCGACCCACCACGAGGGGCGGCGCGCCCTGCGGCTCCGGGCAGCGGGGGCAGGCACAAACCGGGACTGCCGCCACTGTCAGCGCCGCGCAGCCGCTAGGCTCCCTCCGTCGCCCACGGAAGGAGCGAGGATGCTGGTCCTAACTAGGCATGTCCACCAGAGCATCGTGATCGGTCATGACGTGGTGGTAACGGTGCTGGAGGTCCGGGGGGACCAGGTCCGTCTGGGTATCACCGCTCCCAAGGACATCCAGGTCCACCGGGAGGAGGTCTTCGTCGCCCTGACCGCAGCCAACCGTCAGGCCGCCACTTCCGCCAGCGCACTGGAAGTGCTCAGCGAACTGAGCGTCGACGCCGGCGCACGCTCGGGGGGGCCAGCACCGGCTACCGCCGGTGAGCAGCGGCCAGCCGGGGAAGACCGGTTGGCGGCGCGTCGGCAAGCAGGGGGTCGCCACCGAGGACAGGGGCCACCGGGCTGAGGCCCGGTAGCTGCAGCATGACGCCGCCGTGGGGGCCCCGCCCGACTAGGCCGCTGCCGGAGCGGGGCTCAGGTGCGCCTCGTCCTCGTCCCAGCACCCCGCGCCTGCCACCTCCGGACTGGCGGATAGGGGCCGCACCTCGCCCGGGGCCCGGTATTATGCGGGTGGGAAAGGGCCGAGGTGACAACCGCAGGGGTTGAGCAAGTGGCCCGGGCGTCGGTCAGCGGCTGCCCGGAGGTTCGCTGACAATCGGGTGAGGGCACGCCCGGGGGCGGCTCTCGAATGAGGATTACTTACTAAGTGCCAAACAACCACGCCGCTCAGCCAGAGGAGGACTTGGTCCGTCTCTATCTGAACGACATAGGCAAGCATTCGCTGCTTACGAAGGACGACGAGGCCAGGCTGGCCCAAACCATAGAGGCCGGCCGGGCCGCCCGCACAGAGATGGTGGCCAACAAGGCCCTGACCGGGCCGAGGAAGCGGGAGTTGCGCAGGGCGGTCCGAGCGGGTGACGAGGCGGCGGAGACCTTCGTCAAGGCCAACTTGAGGCTCGTGGTTTCCATCGCCAAGAAGTACCAGGCCGCTGAGCTGCCGCTGCTCGACTTGGTGCAGGAGGGCAACCTGGGCCTCATGCACGCCGTCGAAAAGTTCGATTGGCGCAAAGGGTTCAAGTTCTCCACCTATGCGACTTGGTGGATCCGGCAGGCCATAACGCGCGGTATCGCCAATACCGGACGGACCGTCCGCCTCCCCGTCCATGCCGGCGACCTGTTGACCCGGGTCACCAAGGCTCGGGGCCGCCTGGAGGGCCAGTTGGGCCGCCGGCCGACATCCGCCGAGCTTGCCAACGACCTGGAGCTCGAAGAGGAGAAGGTGATCGAGATCCTGCGCCACGCCGCCGAGCCGCTGTCGCTGTCCGAGCC
>JBOGGK010000033.1:0-7144 GCA_050744045.1 Acidimicrobiales bacterium
ACCCCGCACTGCGATGGGCACCCTGGCACATGCGAGGTGAGGACGGCCGAGCTGAGCGTGCTCATCTCTAGCCTCACGGGCCAGGACATCACCATCTATGCGTTCGACCCGGGCACCGGGGAGAAGGGGACGCTCGAGCTCCACATCTCGGCCAGTGCGGGTGCCAGGTGAGGTGGCAGCCGGTGGCGGGGTGCCGGGCCTGTGCCCGCCCTCGGGGCGAGGCGGGCGTGAGCGTGTTGGAGTACGTCTTACTGGTCGGGCTGGTGGCGATGGCAAGCGTGGGCGCGCTGATGTACGTAGGTGAGAGCAGCGGGAGCCCCAGCCATGTCGCCAACCAGGCCGCACTGGGCGTATCCGGGGATGATGGGGGTGGCCCGGGTGGCGCCAAAGGGACCTGGTGCAGCAGCGGCGATACGGCCTGCACGGACTCGATAGCCGCCGGGGGCCAGCAGGTGGTCCATTTTTGGGCCAGCGGTGGTACCGGTTCGTACCGTTACTCCCTGGCCGGCGCACCGGCCTTCGTCGCGTTGGACGCCGGGGCGGGCGACGTGGACATCCGGCCCTCGTGTGCGCAGCCACCGGGCGCTTACGACGGCATCAGCATCGTGGTCACCGACAGCTCGGGGCACGTGGGCAAGCTGACGTTCTCCCTCACCGTGAGCAAGGGCGCGTCGTGCTAGACGTCGTGCTAGACGGGACCACAGCGGCCGATGGGTAGGACGGGGGCTGGGCAGGTGCTCACGCCGCAGAGCACCGCCGTACCTGCCGGGCCCACATAGGCCGCGGCGTTGCGCATTACCGTGTGGCCCCCTAGAGCACCGGGTTGAGGGTCGAGGATGCAGGCCCAGACCACGCCCTCGGGGCTCGAAAAGATACAGCCGGTGCTGCCGTCAGCGTCGCCTAAGGCTGTCGGGTGCGAGAACCCAGCGGGCGAGAAGCCCGCGGGCGGGGCCGGGCAGGCGGCGGTGTTCCAAGCAGGGTCGAGCGAGTAGGCCTGGACGACGTCCCTGACTCTCGTACGGAAATGGGCGGCCGGCCCCCGCGGGTCGCCCGCGGCCGCCTGGTCGCCCCTGCCCCAGGTGCTCGCTCCTGCGAGGGCGGCGGCATCAGCCGCCCCTTGCACGTTGACCCCGGACTGCACGAGATTGCCGAGCGTAATGGCGAAGGTGAAAAATGCAGCCAGGGCAGTTAGGGAAAGCACCCAGATAACCAAGATGGCGCCTTGTTCCCGGCACGGGGGGCGGCCACCCAATCCAACCGCGGGGGGCCGGGGGCGCCCCGGCATGGGGGGTGAGGTGCTAGGTGGCGCAGTTGCTGAGGTCATCGGGGTTATAGCTCTGAAGGGCGCCATTTGCCTTCTCGATGTAGAACTCACTGTCCGCCCGCAACGTGAATGCTGGGAGGAAGCCGGTCAAGGCCGGCGCGCTTATGGCGACGCAGACCCGTACCGTGCCGTCGCCCGGCACGGCGATCGCCACTTTCGGAGTGCCTGAAGTGCCGACCGGAGCCTCGACCAGGCTTTTCACCTCCTCGAGCTCGCAGACCTTCATAACGTCGCCGGAGACGTGGTCGGCAGTGCAACTGGCATCGGCTGCGGGGGTGTCGCCCATGGCCAGCGAGCGGGCGGCGGTCTGGGCTTCGTTGCGCAACTGGGCCCAGCCGGCGAAGGCCAGGCCAAACTGGACCATGGCGAACAGCATGAGGGCGAAGACGGGCAGGACGAGGGCGAACTCGACCAATGCAGCACCTCGTTCGCCGCTAGGGCCCCGTTGCCGCACCCTCGAGCTCCCGCCGGCGCTCGCAGGTAGGCCCCGTTGGCGGCGAGGGACGCTTGCCGGGTTCATTTCACGTTGCTCAAAGTGCGGAAAATCTCGATCGCGGCCGGCCCGATCACTACGATGAGCAGGGCTGGCAGGACGCAGAACACCAGCGGGAAGAGCATTTTGACAGGCGCCTTTTGCGCCAGCTCCTGAACGTGCTGACGCTGGGTGACCCGGGTTTGCTCGGCCTGGGCGCGCAGGATGGGCCCGATCGAGACGCCGAACGTCTCTGCTTGCACGAGAGCCATCAGGAACGTACGTAGTTCGTCGACATCAGTGCGCCGGTCCATCGCCTCCAGCGCGTCGTTCTGGCTCGCCCCCACCCGCACTTCGCCGAGCAGGCGCGAGAACTCTTCGCTCAGGGGCCCCGGCAGCGAGCTCACGGCGCGGGCCAAGGCCTGGGCGAAGCCCAAGCCGGCCTCGACGCCTATCATCAGCAGCTCGACCAGGGCCGGTAGGTCCCGGCGGATCCTCTCCTTGCGCTCGCTCACGACCCTGTTCAAGTAGGCGTCTGGCCCGAGCCCGAGCAGGCAGAGCACGAGGATGAGCGCGAGCAAAGCGTAGATCCCGCCGCGCAGCGGGATGAGTACCAGGAGGAAGGTTGGCAGCACGAGGGCGGTGGAGAGCAGGCGCACGGCAAAGAAGCGGTCGGCATCGTCGGCTCGGTCCCAGCCGGCCAGCATTAGGCGGCGCTGCACCGCTGCGCTGTAATTTGGGGGGCTGAGGCGGCGTGCCAGGCGTGCCGCAGCCGCCGTCATAGGGGTGACCTCCCGGCGAGCTTCGCTGGGCCCTCCTGGGGTGGGTGGGGCACTGGGTACAGGGCCGGCGGGACCAACGGCCGATCGGCTCGGAGGGCCGAGCTCGGGGCCGCTGGTGGCCGCGCGGAGGGTGGCTAGAGCGGCACGCCGGGGTGAGCGCTGGAGCCAGAGAGCGGCGGCGAGACCTATTAGTGCGACCGCCGGGAAAGCAAGCACAAGGGCCGCCGGCATGTCAAGTCTCGATCTTTACGATCCGGTACATCCAGACCAACCCAAGGATCTGTAACGCCAGGCCGCTCAGCAATGCCATTTTGCCGGGGAAACTGTGGAGCAGCTCGAGCATGTACGCCCGGTTGACGACGAAGATGAAGGTGCCGAGGACCAATGGCAACGCGCCCAGGATGTAAGCGCTCAACCGTCCTTCCGCGGTGAGGGTACGTATTTCCCGGCGTAGCCGGAGCCGCTCGACCATGGTCGCCGCCAGGGTGTCGAACAATGAGGCCAGATTGCCTCCCGCTTCTTGCTGGATCCTCACCGCGGCGACGCTTTCGGTGAAGTCCCGGTTACCGATGCGTGCGGCCGCATCCTCCAGCGCGTCCTCTACTGGTCGGCCCAAGCGTGCCTCGCTCAGTACGCGCTGAAGTTCTCCGGCTGAGGGTTCTCGCAGCTGCCTGGTAACAGCTTCCAGCCCCTGGAGGAGGGAGAAGCCGGCTCGCAGCGAACTTGCCGTCAGCTTCAGCACATTGGGCAGCTGGGATTCGAAGGCCCGAGCCCGGTGGTCCGCCGCGCCCTGGAGGGCGGCCAGAGGAGCGAAGACGAGAATTACGAGGACGACCACGGCGCCGATGAGCCCCGCCAGGGCCCAACCGAGAGCCAGGAACGCAGTACCTGCGAGTAGCCAGACCGTAAGCAGCTCGCCCAGACGAGCGCGTACGCCGGCTCGTCCCATAATGGCGGCCAAGCGCTCGGAGAGCCCAGCGCGGCTGGCGAGTAGTTCCAGGGAGGCAGAAAGGCGCTTCAGCACGGGTATGGTGAGCAGGGACAAGGTGCCGCCGGGGAAGGGGGCCACCGCCCGAGGGGCGAACCGGTAGGGTTCCAGCAGCGACGCCAGGTCGGCGCGGGAGCGGCGGGAACTTCGCCAGGCCAAAAGGCGTTGCCGGCGGGGCACCTCGGCTTCGCCCCGCAACGAGCTGGGCGCGGTCTGGGAAGACGTGCCGCCGCGCCGGGCGCCACCCGGGCTGCGCCCCTTGGTGGCGGCGACAGCGGCCGTCCGGCGCCGCCTCACAACCAAAAGGGAAACCATGAGGGCTAGGGCCACCATGAGCAGCGTGGCGCCGAGTGGGGTCCTCAGCTGTTCCAGGTGCAAGGCGACGGCGTGCCAGTCCTCAGTCGCCGGCCGCGTCACGGGGCCCATCCGGACATACCAGCGAGAGAGCGCTTCGGTGCCGGGCCCCCACGCACGCCGACCTCGCGCTCGAAAATGCCAAGGTCGACTTTGATGCCGCGGTCGGCCAACCGTTCTGTGAGCTGGGGCCGCAACCCGGTCGCCCGGAGTTGGCCCATGGCTCTACCTTCTGGCCCGCCCGGGGCGCGGTAATCGAAAGCGAAAATGTCTTGGAGGAGTACAACGTCGCCTTCCATGCGCCCGACCTCTGTGACCTGGGTCACCCGGCGGGCGCCGTCGCGCAGCCGAGCGACGTGGACGATGAGGTCCAAGGCCGACGAAACCTGTTCACGCACGGCCCGGATCGGAAGGTCGAAACCGGCCATGAGGGTCATGGTCTCCACCCGGGAGAGCGCGTCACGGGGCCCGTTTGCGTGCACCGTGGTGATCGAGCCCTCGTGGCCTGTGTTCATGGCCTGCAGCATGTCGAGCGCCTCGCCGGACCGGCACTCACCGATGATTATGCGGTCCGGGCGCATGCGCAGGGCATTGCGCAGCAGGTCTCGAATGGTGACTTCGCCCTTACCCTCGGTATTGGGGGGCCGCGATTCGAGCGCGACTACATGGCGCTGGCGCAGCTGCAGCTCTTTGGCGTCTTCGATGGTGACCACCCGCTCGTCCGCGGGTATGAAAGAAGAGAGCACGTTGAGCAGGGTTGTCTTACCCGTGCTGGCACCGCCCGATATCAAGACGTTGGCTCTGCCTTGCACGCAGGCCTGGAGCAGGTGGCCGACCTCGGTGGGCAGGGTCCCGAAGCCGACCAGGTCCTCCAGGGTGAAGGGCTCGGCGGCGAACTTGCGGATCGTCAGGAACGGCCCGCCCACGGCCAAGGGGGGATAGATGGCATTGACCCGTGAGCCGTCGGGCAAACGGGCGTCGACCATAGGTGATGACTCGTCGATGTGCCGGCCCACCTCGGCCACGATCCGCCCAGTGACGTGGCGCAGGTGCCCCTCGTTCAGAAAGCAGACCTTGGTTGGTTGGATCTTTCCGTCGCGCTCCACGTAGACCTGGCCCGGGCCGTTGACCATGATCTCCGAGACGGTGGGGTCGTGAATGAGGCGTTCGAGGGGGCCGTAGCCGAGGACGTCGTCGGTTACGCTCTCGGCGGCCCGGGCTATTTCGGCCGCCGACATCGGGGCCTTCTCGGCCCTCAAGGCTGCGTGGACGGTACGCTCGACCCGGGCGCGCAGCTCCTTTTGGTCCACCAGGCCGTTGTAGAAGACTGGCCCCAGTTCGGTGATGACGCGCCGGTGGACGCGTTCGCGCACCGCGTCCAAGACCTCGGTCCTGGGGTCGAGGCCTCCCATTCCTACGTGGAGCTTCCCGTACAGGCTGGGCTCGTCGGCCGGCCGTGCCCGCGCCGGGCCGCTACGACCAGCACCCCCGGGCCGGCCGTCGCCGAAGGCTTCGTCGTAGGCCCGGTCGTTGCTCACTGCTTGCGCCTCTGGCGGGCCACCTTGGTGTCGGCGCGCGCCAGTACGAGCTCAGCCAGTTGATGGACCTGGCTGCCGAACCTCGACCGTGGGTAGGCAAGCAGGACCGGCAGGCCCTGGTTCACGGACTGAGGGACGGCCACTTCGGACGGGAACGCTAGGTCCACCCTGAGCTCGAGTGCCCGCTCCACGTCGTGGTCTGCCAGATGGACCCGCGAGTCCGCCCGGTTGAGCAGCAGGGCCACCTTGTCGAGCGGCAGCTGCAGCAGTTGGAACGCCTGCAGCCCGAGCCGGGCGTTCTTGACCGATGGCACGTCCATGGCGAGCACGAACGCCACTGTGTCGCTGGCCGCGACTGCTTGGAGCACCACCTCGCTCAGGTGTGGCGGCGTGTCGATCACAACGTAGGCGAACATCTCTTTCAGCAGGTCCAGTACCCGTAGCATGTCGGCCGGGGTCACCAGGTCGGCGTCCGACGGAGACGTCGGGGCGGCCAGCACGTAAACACCGCTTTTTTCGTGGCGGGCGAGGAAACTGCGCAGCAGCGTCTCGTCCAGCAGGTCGCCGGCGGAAACCGCGTCGATAAAGGTGTGCCTGGGTTGCAGCCGCAACATGACGGCCACGTCGCCGAACTGGAGGTCGAGGTCCAGGATAACGGTTGGCTCCCGGGTGCGCATGGTGAGCGCGGTTGCCAGGTTGACGGCCACCACCGACTTTCCCACACCTCCTTTAGGGGAGAACACGCTTGTTACGAGGCCATGGCGGGTCGCCATGGGCGCCGCGAGGTGCCGGCCGCTCGCCTCCGCGTCGGCGAGGTCGCGCTCCAGTTGGCACGCGATCTCGGCGATGGCCGGACCGAGTTGACCGGCCAGGGCTTTGGAGTCGAGAGCGTCGCTGACGCCGGCCCGAAGCGCCAGGCGCATTAGCTCCGAGGAGGGCTCGTCAACGACAAGGACCGCAGCCATACCAGGCGTAGCCCGGAGGAGGGCGCCCACGCGGTCGAGCGTGCCTGCGCTGGCCTGGGACGGGCCTAGGACCATGACTACCGGCCGGCCTGGTTGCAGGCGGGCACCGTCGGCTTCCTCCAGGGCGCTGAACCCGAGGGCGCGCCAGCGTTCGGGCACTGCCTGGCGAAGGGCGGCCAACCCAGAGCGGTCCTCCTCCACGATTATCACCGTGGCCTCGCTGGCCGCCTTCTCGTCCGTACTATCGTAGTTGGCCCAGGCGCCGCCTTGCGCGGCGAGCTCAGGGCCTTGGCATCTCAGAGCTTGTTGAGCCTGTTGCCCTACGAGCAAGGTAGTCCTCCTACTAGTTACGCCGCCCCGGCTTGGCGGCCGGCACGGGCAGCAATGACCGCTCTCCAGGTGTGGCAGCCCTCAGGTTCTCGAGCAGCTCGACCTGCGAGTGAGCGCCCAGCTTGCGGAAGATGGCCTTCAGGTGGTTGCGCACGGTCTGAGGGCTCAGGTAGAGGCGCCGAGCGATGGAAGAGACCCGCAAGCCGTCCAGGAGCAGTCGCAGGACGTCTCTTTCCCGCCTGGTAAGCGACTCGATAGCCGAGAAGTGGCATGAGCCCAGGAAGTCGTCCACGGCGTTGGCCGGAACGGCCCTCCCGCCGGTGCCGGCCCAGCTCCCACCAGGCGGCCCTGGCGAGCCCGGCATCGCTTGCTCGGGTCTCAACAGCCAGAC
>JBOGGK010000034.1:0-7621 GCA_050744045.1 Acidimicrobiales bacterium
GACGCCCTACTGGACGACCTACCCGGAGTCGGTCCGCCTCGCCGGGGGCGTCCCCGTTGAGGTCGCGACGACGCCAGAGAGCGGCTACAAGGTCTCAGTGGACCAGTTGGAGCGGGCGCTCACGCCCCGGACCAAGGTGCTGCTTTTCGTCTCCCCCTCTAACCCGACCGGGGCCGTGTACAACGAGGGCGAGACCAGGGCGCTCGCGACCTGGGCGGCCGAGCGGGACCTGTGGGTGGTCGCCGACGAGATATACGAGCACCTCGTCTACGGGGCTGCCCGGGCCTGGTCGATGCCCGTGCTCGTGCCCGAGTTGGCCGAACGCTGCGTTGTAGTGAACGGCGTGGCAAAGACCTATGCCATGACCGGTTGGCGGGTCGGCTGGCTGGTTGGGCCTTCCGACGTCGTGAAGTCGGCCACCAACCTCCAGAGCCACTCCACTTCGAATGTCTGCAACATCGCCCAACGGGCAGCCCTCGCTGCGGTCACCGGGCCGCTCGACGACGTCGCCCGGATGCGGGCGGTGTACGACCGCCGGCGCCGAGCCATCGTAGACGCCCTGTCAGGGATCCCCGGCGCCGTGTGCCCCGAGCCCCAGGGCGCCTTTTACGCCTTCCCCAGTTTTGCCGGCGTCCTCGGCCAGCCGTGGGGGAAGACAGCTAGGGCCCCGGCGAGCACCCTCGACCTGGCCGAGGTGGTGCTGGAGGAGGCCAAGGTGGCATTCGTGCCCGGCGAGGCGTTCGGTGCCCCGGGGTGCGCCCGGTTCTCGTACGCGCTGGCGGACGACGAGTTGGCCGAGGGCATGGCTCGGCTGGCCAAGTTCTTCGGCCGCGATAAGAGCAGGCGGCCTTAGCAGCACGAAAGCGAGACTGGTAGCGGGAGGCGAGACGTGCAGGCCGGTGCCGGCCGCCCGCTCGTAGACGGTTCCAAAGGTGCATCAACCCGAACGAGGTCTTACGTAGTTCCTGAAACCCAGTTGGGGCGCGCACAACGGCAGAAAGCTCCCTTGGTCCGGCGGGGGTTTTTGTACACTTAGCTATGTTTTCCGCTCGTGGCCGGAGAGCTGTTGTAAACTTACACACGCATAGCGTAGATAACTGCAGAAAGCTCTTCGGCAGTCGTACAAAGATGCGCGAAAACCCCCGGATCCGCGGGTGGGTTAATGTAAATTTGCGCGCGCAGGCCGCCCCGCCGGGCCTCGTCCGCCGGCTCGGGCCTCGTCCGCCGGCTCGGGCCTCGTTGCGCCGGCTCGCGCTCGGGCGCCCACCCGGGCCTCGTGCCAACGCCGCGTTGCCTCAGCCTCAGGGCGCCGCCGGCGAGGTCCCTCCGCGCCCTTCAAGCAGAGGCCGGGCAGCCTCCCGGACCGCCCCCCCGCCGGCCTTGCGCCGCCGCCAGGCGATCCCCGAGAGAACCTCGAGCACGACCCGGTTGGCCAGGTAGGCCGTCACCTCGGCGTGGTCGTAGGGGGGCGAGACTTCGACCACGTCCGCGCCCGCCAAGGGCAGCTCGGTGGCGCAGCGGCGCACGGCGTCAAGCAGTTGGCGGCCGGTGAGCCCGCCCGGCTCGGGGGTGCCCGTGCCGGGCGCCATGCCGGGGTCCACCACGTCGATGTCGACCGACAAGAACGCGGCGTCGCAGCCGTCGAGGGCGCGCTCGAACACCTCGTCCAGGCAGGCGCCCAGGCCCCGCTCGACGACTTCTGCCATCTCGTAGCTGCGCATGCCCTGCCCCGCCATCCATTCCAGGGTCGGCGGGTCGGGCCAGTAACCTCGCAACCCGACCTGGAAGAACCGGTCCCCGCGCACTGCGCCGGACTCGATGAGCCGGCGCATCGGCGTCCCGTGGCCCCACAACGAGCCGAACTGGGTGTTGGCGGTATCGGCATGGGCGTCGAAGTGGACCAACGAGAGCCGTCCCCACCCGACGCTGCGGGCGACGGCGGTGGCGTCGGGGAAAGTGATGCTGTGGTCGCCTCCGAGCACCATCGGGACGGCCCCGGCCCTGGCTATCGCCCCGACGGCTTGTTCCAGGCGCTGCAGGGACTTCTCCATCTCGCCGGGAGGCATTTCCACGTCTCCGGCGTCGAGCACCGGCAGCTCCACCAGCGGGTCGACGCCGAGGGCCAGGTGGGGCCGCTTGCCGTCGTGGGAAAGGTAGTCGGTGAAACGTACCGCCTGGGGCCCGAAGCGGGCGCCCGGCCGGTGGGAAGTACCCCCGTCGAACGGTGCCCCCACTATGACGGCCCCGGCCGAGGCGAGGCCCGCCTCGTCTTCCAGGTCCACCCGCCCGGTGCCGGCGAAAGTGGCGTCCGGGCCGTACATATTGCCCAACCTCACGGCGCGCCCGCCATCGAGCCGATGACCTCCCGGACTATCCCTTCGGTCGTGCCCGGGTGCAAGAACACCAGCCTGGCCATCGTCTCGCCCTCCCACCGGGTGGGGGTGACGAAGGCCGTCTGGTCACGGAGCAGCCTCTTAGACCACGCGAAATAGTCCCCCTCTCCCCAACCTTTGCGCCGGAAAAGTACGACCGACAGCTCAGGCTCGCGCACCAGGTCCAGGTAGGGTGTAGCGGCAATGAGCCCGGCCGCGGTGCGGGCCATCGAGATAGCGGCGTCGATCGCGTCGGAATAAGCGTCGGCGCCGTTCACGACCAAGGAGTACCAAAAGGCCAGGCCGCGAGCGCGCCGGGTGAGGTGGTAGGCGTAATCGCTCGGGTTCCACTCCTCGCCGGCACCGGTGTGGATCGGGTCGAGGTAGGACGCTTGCTGAGAGTGCACTACCTTGGCCAGAGCCGGTTCCCGGTATATGAGGGCGGCGCAGTCGAAGGGGGCGAAGAGCCATTTGTGCGGGTCGACCACGAACGAGTCGGCCTCGCCGCAGCCCCGGAAGAGCCGCTTCACCTCAGCCCGGTGCGACAGCAGCGCCGCGCCCCCGTAAGCGCCGTCGACGTGCAGCCACAGGCCCCGGCGGCGGGCCACCTCCGCCAGGCCGGCCAAGTCGTCGACGATGCCCGCGTTGGTGGTGCCGGCGCTGGCCACGACGCCGGCCACGTCGTCGGGGCCATGGTCGGCCCGCAAAGCGGCCTCCAGGGCGGCTCCGGTCAGGCGGTGGCCACTCCCGGGGACCACCAGGGCACCGGCCCCTATCACATGGAGGGCCTTGCTCACCGAGGAGTGGGCGTCCTCGCTCACCGCCACGCGCACCCCCTCTTTGCCAGCGCGGGCGCGGCCCCGGTCGCGGGCCACGGTCAGCGCCGAGAGGTTGGCCGAAGAGCCCCCCGACACGAAGCAGCCGCCCGAGCCCGCCGGCATCCCCGCCGTCTCGGCCAGGAACCCGAGGGCCTGGTTCTCCGCCAGGACCAGGCCGGCGGACTCCAGCCACGAGGTCCCTTGCAGAGAAGAGGCCGAGACCACCATGTCGAAAAGGAGGGAGGCCTTGGTCGGCGCCGCCGGGATGAACGCCAAGAAGCGAGGGCTGTCGCAGGAGATCACCGAACGCACGACGTGGTCGGTGAAGGTGCTCAACGTCGCCAGCGGGTCCCGGCCCTCTCGGGTGACGAGGCCCGCCAGCGCCGCTTCCAGCTCGTCGCGGGGCAGGGGGTGGTCGAGCGGTACGGGGTCGAGCGAGAGGCGGTCCCGGCAGTAGGCGAAGACCGCTTCTGCCATTTTTTGGTCGTAGACGAACATACCCTTGGCGGCGCGGCCCATCCCCGCCCCGGCCTCAGCAGGCACTGGCGAGGGGCCGGGCGAGGAGGTCCACCTGCTCACGCGCGGCGCCGCCGGCGGCCGACATGATGGCGTCGTCGTCCTGGTCGCCTTCGGTCCCGATGACTTCCAGGCAGTAGCCCAGGGCGCGTAGCGACCCCAGGTAACCTTGCGCGCTCCCCCAAGGCGAGCAGTCGAGCGCCAAGGGGTAGAACTCGCTGACGATCACGGGCCGGTCCCGCGCGATCGTCCCCGTCGCGCCCTCGAGGACCAGGGGCTCGGCCCCTTCCACGTCGATCTTCATGGCATCCACGTGGTCGACCCCGGCCCGCTCGAGCACGGCGTCGAGAGGCTGGGCGGCCACGACGAAGCTGGCCTCGACCGGCTCGGCCGGCGGGCCGTCGATCGAGATCACGCGGCCGTTGCTCCCGTCGGTCTCGAGCGCAACGGCACAAGGCGAACGGCCGAGGGCCACCGCTACCACCTCTATGTTGTCGAAACCGTTGTCTTTGGCGCTGTCACGAAGGAGCGTCACATTGAGCGGGTTGGGCTCCACGGCCACCACCCTGCCCGCCGGGCCGACCAACGATGCACCGAGCAAGGAGAACCAGCCGATGTTGGCGCCTATGTCTACAAAGGTCTGGCCGGGGGACAGGACCCGGCGCAGAGCGGCTGACACGTCGGGCTCGTAGCTGCCCGTGCGGGCTAGCGTGTGGCCGACTGCGAAGTCCGCCGGGTCCACGTGGATCCTGAAACCCTCGCAGGCGGTGACCACCTCGGTGGCACGTGGCCCGCCCGGGTGGCCGAGCTGGTGGGTACGGGCGAACTCGACGCTGCCCAGGAACTCCCCGGCGAGCTCTCCGGTGGAGAGGTCCGCCTCGGTGAGGCGGCGGCGGTAGTGGGCAGGCCCCCCGGGATCGGGCTGGCGCCCGAGCATCAGCCGGTAGCAGGCGACCACGTCGGCCATGGTGGCAGCGGGCGCGCCCGCGCACCGGCGAGCTACCTTTGGAGGATGCCCGGCGGCCCATCCCCCAAGGACGGCCGCCCCGCGCTCGACGAGCCGGTAGGAGGCCTGTTCGGCCGCCCACACTGCCTGGCGCCGGCCCGACTGGGCGAGCCCCGCCCAGCGCCGCCACATCTCCGAGGACCGCTCGCCAGGCCGCCCCGGGCGGTGGTCGAAACTGGGGTACGGCACCGGCGGCTATGCTACCGCCCGTGACCGGGAGCTCGATGAGACGCCGCATCGCCTTCGTCACCCCCCGTTTCGGCGCCGACATAGTGGGAGGGGCCGAAGCGGTGGCACGGGACATCGCTCTCGGCCTACTCGAGCGGGGCTGGGAAGTCGAGGTGCTCACCACCTGCGCCACGAACCCCTACAACTGGGCAAATGATCTCCCCGAGTCCACCAGGGTGGAAGACGGCATACTAGTGCGGCGCTTCCGCAACGAGCTCAACGCCTCCACGAGCAAAGAGCACCAGATCCACGGGCGGATCTACTACGGCGAGCGCCCCTCGCTCGACGACCAGGTCACCTGGCTGAACGCCCTGTTCAGGACTCCGGGCCTCTTCGAGGTCCTGCTGGCGGAAAGAGAGGGCTTCGACGCCTTCGTCTTCGCCCCCTACCTGTTCTGGCCGACCACGGTGGGGATGCCGGTCGTGGCGGACCGGGCCGTCGTGATGCCGTGCCTGCACGACGAGGCCTACGCCCATCTCGAAGTGATGCGCCACGTCCTGTCGTTGCCGGCTGCCCTCTGGTTCCTTTCGGGGCCGGAACAGCAGCTCGCGTACCGCCTCGGCCCGGTCAGCCCCCAGCACCGCATCGTCGGTTCGGGGATGGAAGTGCCCGAGGCCCATGAGCCCGAAGCGTTCCGGCAAGAGTACGGGATCGATTTCCCCTTCGTGCTCTACCTCGGCCGGCGCGAGGCGGACAAGGGGTGGCCGTGGCTCATGGACGTGTTCTCCCGGGCCAAGACCACTCTCAGGCTGGTGACCGCGGGGGCCGCCGACGCCGCCGTACCCCACCGCCTGCGCGGTCGCATTGTGGACGTCGGCCTGCTCGCTCCCAACCAGCGCGACAACGCCATGGCGGCCGCCTTGGCCTACCTCCAGCCGAGCTTGATGGAAAGTTACTCCCGCACCGTCATGGAGGCGTGGTTGGCGGGCACCCCGGTGCTGGTCCGCAAGGGGAGCGCGGTCGTCGAGTGGCACTGTGAGCGCAGCGGCGGGGGCTGGAGCTTCGCCAACCCTCGCGATCTCGGCCAGCGTCTGGAGAAGCTCACGGCCGACCCTGAGCTGGCGGGCAAGGCGGGGCAACGGGGCAAGGCTTATGTGCTCGACAACTACCAATGGCCCCACGTGCTCGACTTGATCGAAGCCGACCTGGCCGCCATCAAGGGCTCCCGCTAGCCCCCTCGCCCGCCCAGCGGGACCAGACCTCTTCGGGCTGGAGCCGCCACCGCCGCGACAGCGCCAGGCGGGTGGCCACCCCCCAGGGCAGCAGCCGGACTATGGCTTCCCGCACCCCGCCATCGGGCCCGTTGCCGGCCCGATCACGTAAGGCCTTCAGGGCCAGGTGCCGGGGCCCGTTGCGCACCATGGTGAGGGTGCGGTTGCGCTCTGCCATCACCCGGACCCGGGAGTCGTGCTCGCCTCCCGAGGTGGCCGAGCGCCGGTGCTCGATGGTGGCAGAGGGGTCGTAGAGGAGCCGCATCCCGGCCAGGCGGGCCCGCCAGCACCAGTCGAGGTCCTCGTAGTAGGCGAAGTACGGGGCGGCGAAGGCGCCCACCTGCCGCCAGGTCTCCGCCCTGGTCACGAAGGCGCTCCCCGAGATGGCGAAGCGCTCCGCCGGCTCGTCGTAGCCGCCGTCGTCGGCGGTGTCGGCGCCGATGTCCCCGCCGTAACCGCGCCGGTCGATGAACGAGCCCGCGCTGTTGACCAGGCGCACCACCCTCCCGGGGGCCACGGGCTCGCCGTCGACGAGCACCTCGGCCCCGTCCTCGCCGGCGAGGAGGGGCACGTACCACGGCCGGGGGCCGGCGGTCCAGCGCCACCGGTCGCCTGGGACGCCCTCCGTGCGGTGCAGGCCTGGCCCGGCCGCCCGCTCGAGCACCTCGACGTCGCCGACCCGCACGGAACGTAGCTGGCGGCCGAGCGCCCGCTCGTCACCGGGCGCCCGCCACTGCTCGTCGGGGAGGACGACCTCGCGGTAGCGCCCGCTCAGGACCACCTTGGGCCCCACCCCGGCCACGGTGGGGTCCTGGAGAGCGCGGGCTGCACCGGCCAGCCAACCTCCGCCCGCCACCGCGTCGTCGTTCAGCAGCCCCAACAGGTCGCCGCGGGCGCGGGCCGCCCCGAGGTTGACTGCGGGGGCAAAGCCGAGGTTCACCGCCGAGCGCACCACCTCGGCCCCCGCCTGGCGGGCGATGGCCGACGCCGCCGATCCCTCGGAGCCGTTGTCCACCACCAGTACCTGGTCCGCCTGGGCGGCGACAGAGCCGAGGCAGGGGGCGAGCCAGTCGCCTGGCCGCCAAGAGACGACGACCACGCTGGCGGTCACCCGGGCGGGAGCGGGACGGCCCCGGCGACGAGGTGGGCGCCCTCGTCCCACGCGCCGGCCGGCTGGAAGCGGAGCACTTTCAGGCCCGAGCCCTCCAGCTGGGAAATGATGGCCTCCGCGCCGTCTTGTTCGGCCAGGCGCACGAGGGCGACGGCCCGGCCCGGCCAGTGGCCAGCAAGCTGGTCCAATATGCCCAGGGCCTCCTCGTCGGGGCCGTCAGCCCAGCCCACCACGGCGTCGTAGCCGCCCCGCCAGGAGTCGAGACGGGCCAGTGCCTCCCAGGCGATGCCATCTTCGGGGGCCCCCCGCTGAGCCTGCTCCCCTTGAGCTTGCCCCCCCTGAGCCTGCCCCCCTTGGGC
>JBOGGK010000035.1:0-1662 GCA_050744045.1 Acidimicrobiales bacterium
CGTATGACTCGAGCACCTTGGCTTCCGCCGGTACGCCCATGACCATCAGGTCTATTGGGCGGTCCGCCCGCCGGTGCAGCTCGGCCGCCCGCTCGAGGAGGCCGCCCCGGCTGTGGTTCGGGAACCACGCGTCCCCGACGGCGAGGACGCGCTCGAGCACCGTCGGGCCGTTGCCGCCGACGAGCACCGGTGGGTGCGGGCGTTGCGCGGGCTTGGGCCACGACCATATGCGGTCGAAATTGACGTGCTCGCCGTGGTAGGTAGCCTCCTCCTCGGCCCAGATGGCCTTCATCGCCTCCACCCGCTCGACCAACAGTGCCATCCGGGCCCGGGGGTCGGTCCCGTGGTTGGCCATCTCTTCCCTGTTCCAACCGGCCCCGACGCCGAAGTCCACCCGCCCGCCCGAGAGCACGTCGATGCTCGCCACCGCCTTGGCCGTGATGATCGGGTCCCGCTCGATTACCAGGCAGATCCCGCTGCCGATGCGGAGCCTCCTCGTAACCGTGGCCGCCGCCGTCATGGCCACGAACAGGTCGTAGGTGTGGGCGTACCGCCTTGGCATCTCAGCGCCGCCTGTCCAGGGGCTCTGCCGTGAGGCGGGGATATGGGTGTGCTCGGGGAAAAACAGCGACCCATGGCCACGCTCCTCTACCAGGCGGGCCACAGACGCCGGGTCGGCACTTTCGTGGGTTGGGAAAATAGCTACGCCAGTATCCATAGCGCCCCAAGCTAGGAGGCCGGGGCCGGGGTGCGCGTAGAGGGATGGTGATCGCTACGCTGAGCTTGATCCAGCTTTCCAACTCCAATTGTCCCTGGTGCCTCAACAACATGGTCGACCGGTTACAGGCCCACCCAGCGGTACGTGGTGTCAGGCTGGACGCGGCGACCGGTTGCTTGAGGGTCGACCACGATTGCAGTGACATCGCCGATCTGATGGCGGGCATCCGGGGCAACCTACGTGCGCCCGCCATGGTCGCGGTCGGGATCGCCTGGTTGATCGTCGGTCGTGCCGGCGAAGGCATCTACACCGCTCAGCTACGCAGTAAAGCGGGCTCCCCCGCCAGCCGCCTGTGCTCGGGCTTGCTCCTGCTCGCCACGCTCAGCTTCAGTCAGCGGAGAAGAGCGGCCCCCGGCACCTGAAGCAACGCCTGTGCTCATCTACCTGCCCCCGGCGCGGGCCCGCCCCCCTGGCGTCCCGGCTAGGGCCAGTAAGGTTTTTCACATCATGTAGGCGATGTCGGACGCTCCGGTCGGATAGGCAAACACCATGTCTTTGAGGTCACGAGCCCTCAGGCCTTTGCGGACGGCCAGAGCGAAGACATTGACGACCTCTTCGGCGTGGGGCCCGAGGAGGTGCGCCCCGAGGACCCGCTCGGTGCCGTCCTCGACCAGGGTCTTGAAGCTGGTGTGAGCGAATGCCACCCGCCGCGAGGAGTACCACCTCGAGGTGTCCTCGTGGTGCGTCGTGAAGCGAAGCCCCTGCGCTCGGGCGGCGGCCTCGTCCAAGCCCACCCGGGCCAACGGGGGTGTCGTGAAGACGACGGTCGGGATGCCCACGTAGTTCGGCGTACGCGTATTGCCGCCTAACAGGTTGGCGGCCACGATGCCGCCCTGCATCCCGGCCACGGGCGTGAGCGGGAGGCCGCCGCTGGAAACGGCATC
>JBOGGK010000036.1:0-7678 GCA_050744045.1 Acidimicrobiales bacterium
TTCTCCGTCAGGCCCGACGACTTCTTCAGGCTCGGCGGAAGGCACGTGGACGCTCGCGGTGACGTTCGGCGGTAGCTCAACGTCCAGCCTGAAGCGGCCGCCTTCTCGCACCCAGCTGCTCGAGATCATGCCTCGCGCGGACTGGAACGAGCCCCGCGCGTAGCTGAGCGATCCCCCCGGGTGGGGCCGTAGGGCAAGCCGGTCGAAGCCGGCAGCGTCCGGCGCCAGTTCGATGCCGAGGACAAAGCGGTACAGCCACTCGCCGACAGAGCCCAAAGAGTAGTGGTTGAAAGAGTTCATATTTGGCGACTGGAAACCGCGCTCCGGCGTCCAGCCGTCCCAGCGTTCCCAGATCGTCGTTGCACCATGGTCCACCGAGTAAAGCCAAGACGGGTAGGAGCGTTGCTCCAAGAGCCTATAGGCGACGTCGGCGTACCCATTGGCGCTGAGGACAGGCAAGATGTACCCGACACCGGCAAAGCCCGTCGCAATGTGCCATCCCTCGTCGGCAATCGCCTTTACCAAGTGGGAAGCTGTGAGCGGCCTCAGGCCCTCTGGCACGAGGCTCATGTGGAGCGCGAGGACGTAGGCCGTCTGAGCGCCGGACTCGATGCTCCCGTCGGTATGGAGGTAGGCGCCCTGGAACGCGGTGCGGACCTCGGCGGCCAGTTGGAGGTACTCCTCGGCCTTGCCCGGCAGGCGGATCGCCTGCGCGATCTCCGCCATCAGCGATGCGTCGTAGGCCCAATAGGCCGTTGCAAGGAGCTCACGGGGCGTGGAGTCCCCTTTCGGGGCGAGCCAGTCCCCGTAATTGTTCCCGAGGTGCGACGTCCAGAGCTTGCCAGGGTTGTGCGCGGCCAAGAAATCCATCCACGACGCCATCGCCCCGAAATGCCGCTGCAGTACCCCTTTGTCGCCGTACATCTTGTAAATGGTCCAAGGCACGATCACCCCGGCGTCTGCCCAAGCGGGAGAGCCGGCCCAGTCGTAGCCCAGCCGAGGTGCGAAGTCAGGGAAAGCCCCAGAGGGTAACTGGGCGTCCGCCACGTCGTCCAGCCACTTCGAGAAAAAGGCGGCGACGTCGCGGTTGTAAGCCGCTGCTCTCGCGAAGATCTGTGCGTCGCCGAGCCACCCCAGCCGCTCGTCACGCTGCGGGCAGTCAGTTGGGACGCTTATGAAGTTGGCCCGTTGGCTCCAGTCGATATTGGAATAGAGCTTGTTTACCAGATTAGAGGAGCATTCGAAGTTCCCCACGCAGGGGATGTCGGAGTGGACCACGCACGCTGTGATGTCTTCAGGACGGGCAGTATCGCCGAGGCCCGAGATTTCAGCATACCGAAAGCCATGAAAGGTGAAATGCGGTTCGAGGACATGCGTGGCACCAGTCGTCACGTAACTGTCGGTCTGGCGTGCCGTACGGAGGTTTTCTACGTACAAGGTCCCGTCCGGGTTGAGCATCTCGCCGTGGCGGACCTCTACAGCCGTGCCCGCGGGCCTCTGCGCCTTCAGCCGTACCCAGCCGGCGAGGTTTTGGCCAAAGTCAACGATGACCTTCTCTCCGGGGAGCTCGACAAGCCTCGCCGCCAAGACCTCTTCGATCACTCGCACGGGAGGGCCCGGGTCCGCGACCAATAACTGGCTGCCGAGCTCGCGGCGGGACACAGGGAGCCACGACGAGGCGTCGTAACCCGGTCGGTCCCAACCTTCCGGCTCAAAGGCCAGTTCCCTCCGCTCGCCCATCAGGAGGTCGGCGTAAACGACCGCGCCCGTCGAGCTCCGCCATCGGTCGTCTGTCACGATGCGTTGTTCGGTGCCATCGGCGTACTGGACCACGAGCACCGCCAGCAGCTCCGGGTCGTGGGCGTAATGGGCCGCCCTGCGTTTGGCGTCGAAACCGACGTAACCGCACGCCCAGGCGTCGGCCACGATGGCCCCGAGCACGTTGTCACCTGGCATGAGCAGCGCGCTCACGTCGTAAGCCTGGTACAGGCAGCGCTGGTCGTAGTCGGTCCACCCCGGGGCGAGCACCGCGTCACCCACGCGCTGGCCGTTGATGGACAACTCGTAAGCACCACGCGCCGTCGCGTACAGACGCGCCCTTGAGAGCTCCCTTCCAACCGTGAAAGCGCGGCGTAAGTATGGGGCCGGCTTCATCGACATGAGCACCGAGTCCGCTCGCCCGTCGCCCGAGGGCACGGCGAAATGGGCCTCTCCCCGGCCAAGGCCTACCCAGCAGCCGCCCCAGGCACCAGCCTCACCCAATGCCGTCTCGAAGGAGCTCTCCGAGCTCCATGGCCCGGCGCGCCCCTCCTCGTCCCACACACGAGCTCTCCAGCGGTACTCGCGGGCGGCGTGGAGCGGAGGCCCCTCGTACGCAACGTCGGTCGAGCACTCCAACTCTACTCGCCCGGTGTCCCACTGCAGTTCCCCTGCCGGGCTCCCGGCAGCTTCGGCCACCCGGAGCTGGTAGGCGCTCTGCCGGCGCCACCTGCCTTGGCCTTCCAGCGCCCAGCTGAAGCTCACGCGGTCGGCCTCGACGGCCAGAGGTGCCACCTTGTGGCCGCAACGCAGCCCTACGGGGACCAGCTCTCTTGTGGTCACAACTTCAACGCTCCTTCTGTCAGGCCGGAGACGAAATAACGCATGCTGAACCCGACCAGCAAGAACATCGGTGCTGTTACAATTATGTAAGCGGCGAAGACAGCACCGCCCTCGCTCAAGTTGACCCCGAAGCTGTCCACGAACTGGATCAACCCAGCCGAAATGGTGAGCCGATTTGGGTCCTGGATAACGATCGTCGGCCACAAGTAGTCGCCCCAGACATTGATCGTCACGAGAATGGCGCCTGTGAACAATATGGGTTTTGTGAGCGGAGCGACCACCCGTCGCAGCACTTGACGCTCCGAGGCCCCGTCCACTCGGGCGCTCTGTAGCAGGTCGTCGGGTATCTGGTCGAAGAAACCCCGGAAGATGAGAACGAGGAGCGGTTGCGCGGTCGCCGAGTAGGGCAGGACTAGGGCCCACCAGGTGTTAAAGAGGTGGAGCTTTTGTACGGTGAGGAACAGTGGGATCAGCGTAAGGGTCCAAGGTACGAACAACAAGCAGACGTAGGCCATGAACAAGATCGACTTCCCCCGGAACCGCAACTGCGAGAAGGCGTAAGCGCCCAGCGCCGCGGCGAGCACGCCGATCACGATCGCAAGGGCAGCGACTATCACCGTGTTGAGAAGGAACCGGTCGACCCCGGTCCACGCGACGACGTAGTTGTGCACGTCGAACTGGTTGAAGAGCCTAAAGACGCCGTTGGTGAAGATGTCGCCACCTGTTTTCAGGGAATTAGAGGCCACGAACACGAGAGGGAAGTAGGTCATGACCACGATCAGCCCCCCGGCCAGGGCCGTTATCACCCCGTAGAGGGCGCGCCGACGGCGCCGGCCCGCCCGCCGGCTGGCCGGGTTGGCTAGCCGGTGGGCGCGAGGCTCGATGGCCGCTGTAGGCCCGCTCATGGCCGGGAAGCCCCGTGTCTCAGTACTTGCTCAGGTTGACGTGGTTCGCCGAGGCCCAAGCGGTCGCCGCAGAGGTGAGAAGGGACTGCCACTGGGACGCGAAGGCCGAGTACGAGAGCGAGCCGTCCAGGTAGTCCTGCACTAGCCGAAGCCCCGAGGTCGTGGCCGCTGTAGTGAGCACGTCGTCGAGCACGACGTCTATAACCGTAGGGACCTTGCCGGTCGGTACCAGGCTCTTGAGACCAGGCAGGTTGAGCAGGGGCGCACCTTTCTCGACCGGGATCTCGCCGCCCTTTTGGCTCTGGTTGATCCAGTACCCGAGGTTGGCCGGCTTGAACAGCCACGCTAGGAAGTTCATGATGACCGCGGTCTTGGCCGGCGTCATCGTGTGGTCGGCCTTCTTGGACGTCACTCCCCACTGCCCGTTGCCATTCGGGCCACCGATGACCCCGCGGGTCACAGTGTCGAGCGCGTCCTTGGTCGTCGAAGAGGTGATGGTCGGCTCTGGGAAGACGCCGTACTTACCAGCCCACCCTAACGAGTTGAGGTCGGGTATGTACCAACTGCCGCCCCAGACGATGGCGACCTTGCCCTCGGTCAAGAGGGACATGGAGTCCAAGGGCGCAGTCGTCGCCGTGTCGGCGGAGCAGGCGTCGTAGGTGGCGGCCCCCGAGTACTGGTACTGGTCCAGTTGGCCCAGGAGCTTCCAGACCTCCGCGTAGCGCGGGTTGTTCATGCTGATGATGCCTTTCTTGATGGCCACGGCGTCGTCGAGGCCCGTCGTCACCTCGGCGTGGTTGACGTCGAACTTCTTCACCTCATTGGCGAGCAACGAGGAGGTGGCGAGGCGCTCGAACCACGACGGGTTGCACAACCCGCCGTCCGCGAAGACGAACGGCTGGAACCCGGCCGCCTTCAACTTTGCCAGGTCACCCATGAACTGCGCCCAGGTCTTGGGGGCAGACCCTATGCGCGCCTTGGCGAAGTCTGCTTTGTTGTAGAACATGCCGGTCTCGACGGCCGAGCCCAAGATGATGTCGATGTGGCCGTTGGGTGAGGTCATGTACGGGACCACCGAGGAGGGGAAAAGAGAGAGCCAGCTCTTGTTGCCGGGGACATAGGGGTTCCGCTTTTCGAGGTAGGGCTTGATGTTTTGTAGCAGCCCGGCGGGGATGGATCCCGAGGTGACCGGGCCGTACTGTTCCCAGACCAGGTCCGGGGCGGCGCCGCCTGAGGCCTGGCTCTCTACGGTAGCGTTGGCCTGAGTGATGCTCGAGGTGTTCTCGGGTAGCCAGTCCACGGTGACGTTGGAATGGGCCTTTTCGTACTCCTTGGTGACCTTGCGGAGGCCGGCATTGTCAGACGCGGTGATCGGGCCGGTGTTCGGAGGGAGCACCGCCTTTATCACGATGGACGGCGAGGCGGCCGCGAGCCCTGCGCTGGCGCCGATGGCAATGCCGGGCAGGCAGGTAGCGACCGATGTCAGGAGAGCGAGCCGGGCTCGCCTGGTGGTATGAAGCATGTTCTCTTTCCTTTCCTTGTGCTGTTGATTTATAGGCTGGGCTAGACGGTGCGTGGGCGGAGCGCTCTCATGACGAGCAACGTGAACACGAGCATGGCGGCGAAGAGCAGGGTCCCGATCGCCATGCCGTAGCCGTACTGGTCGTTCTGGAAAGCGGACTGGTACATGTCAAGGCCTGGCACGAGCGTCGCCGTCCCTGGGCCACCGTTTGTGAGGAGCAGGATCGGTATGAAGTTCTGGACGGCGTAGATGCCGGACAGGATGACCACGATGCGGAACTGGGGGAACAAGAGGGGGACGTCTATGCGGAAGGTCCGCTGCAACGCCCCCGTCCCGTCGACCCTGGCCGCGTCCTTGATGTCCTTAGGTAGGTTCTGCAACCCGCCCAGGAAGATCAAGAACCCGAGGTTGGAGATCCACGGGAAGCCGATGAGGAGGATGCCGATCAGGGCGGTGTGAGGGTCGCTCAGCCAGGCTGGGTGAGGCAAGCCGAGGTTCGCGGCGATGCGGTCGATGAGGCCCGTCGGTTCGAGCAGGTAGTCCCACACCTCTATCAGGACCAGAGGTGGGAACACTATGGGTAGGACGAGGACGTACTTGACGATGCGGCCGGCCCTGGGAGGCAAATGGGTGACTATCTCGGCGGCGGTGAACTGCGACACGAGGGTGATCGCTATGCTCCCGCCGACGAGGATGGCTACGTGAACGACCTCCGGGCGGAAGGTCGGCGACTGAAGGTACTGCGTGAACTGCGACAACCCGGCGTAGGTGGGCGGAGAGAACCCGTTCCAAGCGTAGAAGCCGCCGATCAGGCTCCGCGCCGCGGGATAGTAACTGAAAACGCCGATCAAAAGCAGGCTCGGGAGCAGGATGACCCCTAGGACCGGCCGCCAGCGGCCGCGGTGCTGCCACAGGCGAGCACCTCGGCCGTCCCGGCGCCCTCGAGATATCCTTGGCGCTGGAGGCTCGAGCCGAGGCGCCCGGGCGGCTCCGTCCTCATTGCCGGCAAGGACCACCGATCGCGGTAGATCGCTATTCATTTGGCGCAGCGGTCACTGGCTTTACATCGCTTGGCACCTTCGAAGGGGCGCCCATTGGAGGAGAATTTTGTCTTAGCCGATGCATGTACTGTCCCCGATGGGCATGATTGCACTTGGCAGACCCGTGGTGCTAGCACTACAGTGCCCGGTCATAGCACGATCTTGACAACTTAGTGCACCCCGGGTCACCGACAATACAATAACGAGGGACAGACCCTGAGGATCTCGGCTCGCTCTTACATGACTGACGATCTCGCTAGCGGACGCTGGCCTCCGTCCTCGCAACGGCTGTCACCTGCGGGGCCCGTAATTCATCCTGGCACCCAAGCACGTGCAGTCCACATCTTCTCGGAGCACTCTGTCCTGCACAGACGTGACGTGGTGGCTTCAGCGGAACTGTGGAGGCACGACGACCCCCAACCAGCTCACGCCCACGAGTTCATGGAGATCGTGCTCGTCAATTCGGGTACGGCTCTCCACCGGATGCGATCGGGAGCCTGCCAGATCAGTACTGGCTCCGTCCTGCTTATCCGCCCTGGCCAGTGGCACGCGTACGACAGCCCCCACCATTTCCAGATCTGGAACCTGTACATCCCGTATAAGACCATTGCGGGCGAGCTCGCCGCGCTTCGAGGCCACCCGGTCCTTGCGGCCCTTAAATCGGCTCGGGTTACGACGGCGGGTGTTACGGCCACTGGCGCAAGAACCTTGGGAGCGGACGGCGCTAGTGCAGCCGAGCTTTCTCCGACAACGCTTTCGATCGACGCCGCCGCGATCGAGCCCTACCTGGTCGAGCTCGCTCAGCCCCCTCCAGGGACGGACCGGAGCCTTACACGTCTCGGGCAATTGCTTATCGTGCTCGACAAACTTGCTCCGGCCTTCACCTTCTTGAAATCGGGGCAGAGTGTCGCGACAACTCACGCCGCCGTGGTCGCCGCAACTGAGTTGCTGGACACTACACCCGAGCACCCGTGGACGCTCCCCGAACTGGCAGAGCGGGTGCACGTGTCGGCGTCTTACTTGTGCCGGTTGTTCACTCGCGAACTTGGGATCAGCCCGCTCCATTACCTGGAGCGGCACCGCCTCGAACGTACCGCACGGCTGCTCCTCGAGGGTGACCTGTCCGTGAGCCAGATCAGTTCAAGCTCAGGCTGGTCCGACAGCAATTATATGACAAGACGGTTCCGCGCCACTTATGGCATGTCGCCCAGCAGGTACCGGGAAGTCTTCCAACGCCGACCTCGCTAGACAAGCCAGGGTTTTCGTGGTGCCAGAGAACTTCGAACAGACGGAAAAGGCGCCGAAACCACTCGTTCCATGCCTGGACGCGCCAGCGGACCTGCCTGGCTCCTTTGAGTACCTGACAGGGGACCTCTATGAGCGCCTGCGAAAAGGTGCGGAGGTCCTTTGTCGACGGCCGCCCCCGTCGAGAAGATGGGCACCTTGGACGGCACCGGCGTGACGTCCGTGGTCGCCGAGGCGGCCGACCGCCGTGGCTGACCTAGGCCTGAAAGCAGATGACGGCATCTCGTTCGAAGAGGCGTCGAAGTACTGCTTTAAGTTCCTGATGCCTTGTTGGGGTTTTAATTAATAATTGCTCTTTCTCATGG
>JBOGGK010000037.1:0-3729 GCA_050744045.1 Acidimicrobiales bacterium
GTCGAGGTCGTTGTCGAGGGCGGCGCGCACCTCGTCCATGACGTCGCCGGCGGCTCCCGAGCCCCGCCTGGCCCCGGCGCCGCCCTCGCCCCGCCACCGGCTCAGGCGGTGCGCAGCTTGTCCCAGCAGGCCGTCCTCCCAGGGCCACTCGGAGCGGTAGTGGTGGCCGAGGACGGCCAGGCGCACCACTGCCGGCTCCCACTTGTCCAACAGGTGCCGGACGAACACCAGGTTGCCGAGGGACTTCGACATCTTGGCCCCCTGGTAGAAGACCATCCCCGTATGCAGCCAGTGGCGCACGAAGGTCTCGCCCGTCGCCGCCTCGGACTGGGCAGCCTCGCACTCGTGGTGGGGGAAGACGAGGTCCGACCCTCCGCCGTGGAGGTCGATCGTGGCACCGAGCTCGCGTATCGCCAGTGCCGAGCACTCGATATGCCAGCCCGGCCGGCCCCTGCCCCACGGCGAGGCCCAGGCCGGCTCGCCTGGAGCCGAGGGCTGCCACAGCACGAAGTCGAGCGGGTCCGCCTTGTTGGGGTCCTCGGGGTGGCCCCCCCTCTCCTCGGCCAGGGCCAGCATCTCCTGCCGGCCGAAGTGGCTGACCGAACCGAAGCCGGGCCACGACGAGATGTCGAAGTACACCCCTCCCCCGGCTTGGTAGGCGTGGCCGCTACCCAGCACCAGGCCGATGAAGCCGAGGATGTCGGGGATGGCCGAGGTGGCGCGCGGCTCGCTGACCGGGGGCAGGAGGCCCAGCGCGGCCATGTCGGCCGAGAACTTCGCCATTTCCTCCGCCGCAAGGTCGAGGTAATGCACCCCCAGCTCCCGGGCCTTGCGCAAGATGTCGTCGTCGACGTCGGTCACGTTGCGGACACAGGCGGTCTGGTAGCCGAGGTCGCGCAGGCGCCGCTGGAGCACGTCGTAAGCGAGGTAGGTGGCGGCGTGGCCGAGGTGGGCGGCGTCGTAGGGGGTGACCCCGCAGGTGTACATCGTCACGGTACCCCCGGGGGCGGCGGCCGGCTCGAAGGCCACGACGGCCTCCCTGGCAGTGTCGTACAACCGCAAGGTGCCCCCTAGATGCCCGTCACCCGCAACGACGCCTGCGTCTTGTACCGCCGGTTGACCTCGACCAGCGCCGCGGTCAGGGCCTCGACTGCCAAGCCGCTGGCGAGGCCGCCGACGTCCACCCCGCGCAGCCCGGGCACCCGGCCGATCAGCGCGATCACCTCATCGGTCGCGGCCCGCTCGTCGGAGAACACCATCACGTCCGCCCGCACCTCGAGGTCAAGGTCGCCGAGGGGCCCTGACGGCAGGTGGTGAAAGGCCCCCACGACACGGCTGGCCGGCAACGCCCTGGCCAACGCGACCGCCACCGAACCAGTGGGAAGCAGCAGGGGGGCAAACCGCTTACCCCAGCGCGTCATGGCGTTCACCATGCTCACCACGATCTTCCCCGAAAGCTCCCCCGCGAGCTCTTGCGCCGTGGGGACCGCCGCCTCCCAGGGTGTGGCCACCACGACCAGCTCGGCCGTGGCCGCCGCTTTGTTGGCGCCCGCCACGAGAGGGAGGTCGCGCCCTGCCCACCGCCGCCTCAGCTCCTCGACGACGCCGCGGGCCTTGTCCTCGCTGCGGGAGCCGACGACCACCTCCACGCCGGCGGCGGCGAAGCGTGCGGCCACTGCGCTCCCCGCCGGCCCGGTCCCTCCCAATATGCCCATTCGCACCCCTCGAGCCTTGCACACCGAGCGCGCGAAGAGCGAAAGGCTGGTACCGTCGCCAGTAGTGACCGGTGCCGGCGAGGGCGGGGCGGGAACAGGGGCCCCGTACACCCTCCTGGCGTTCCTGACCACCACCTGCGCACCGTGCCAGCCGCTATGGGAGAGGCTGGCCTCCTCGCCCCCGGGGCGGGGCCGGGGGGTCGCCTTGGCGGTCGTCACCCCGAGCCCTGCGCTCGAGGACGAGCGGGCCGCTCTCCACCTGACACCACCCGGAGTGACGCTGCACATGGCTTCGGAGACCTGGTTCAGTTACGGGGTGGGACAAGCGGGCACGTTCGTGCTGGTCCGCAACCGGGCCGGTGAGGCCATGCCCTGGGAGGCGACTGGAGAAGTCCTCGGCTCTGCCGTGGTCTCCGACCCCGCCCAGCTCGAAGACAAGGTCGCCGCCTGGCTGGGCCGGGCCGCAGGGCGCCGCGACAGCGTCGCGAGCGGTACCGTGCCCCCCGGCGGCAGGCTTCCCTAGGAGGCGCCTCCCCGCCGCTCCATCAGGCCGCGCAGGTACGCAGCCTGGCCGACATGCTGGAGGTCGTCGGCGATCACGCTCACCAAGCGCACGCCCAGGGTGACCGGCGGGTCCCAACCGCGGTCCACTATGCGGTCGAGGTCGTCGTCGCGCAAGCGCCTGAGGTAGGCCCCCGTCTCTTCGAACACCGCGTCGTGGTAACTGGCCAACTGCTCCGCCGACGCCTTCACCATCGTCACGTCCTTCGGCTTGTGCCCGTAGCCGGTGTCCCAGGTGTCGACTTCGAGGGCGAAGCGCTGCACCCAACCGGCCGATACCCAAGTCTGGTCCTTACCCGCCACCTCCGCGACGTGGTCGTCCTGGACCCTGGTCAGGTGCCAGACCAACCAGGCGATGGAGTTGGCCTCGCTGTCGGGCCTGAAGGCGAGCTCGTCGTCGCTGAGGCTCTCGACCACGCGGTGAACCTCTTCCTTCACTCGCGTGAAGCCGTCGAGCAGGATGTCGTTGGTCTGCAAGGATCCCCCTTCTACCGTTGCCGTGATGCTAGCCAGCCGCACGGCAGTAGCAATCGCCCGGCCGGGCCGCGGCCCTGAGGCCCTTGGGAATTGGGGGCACCTCCCGAGTGGCTGAGCCCGGCTTGCCGGCGCCCCATATGCCATGATCGAAGCCGTGTCGGACGAATGGTTGATACAGCCGAACGGCCCCCTCGTCGGCGACGTGGCGGTGCGCGGTTCGAAGAACGCCGTGACCAAGCACATGGTCGCTGCCATCCTTGGAGAGGGGCCGAGCACGATCTCGAACGTGCCGGAGGTCGGGGACGTGCAGATCACCGCGGACATACTGCGGGCTATAGGTGCGGGCGTCGACCAGGAAGGCGACAGGTTGGAGGTCACCCCGCCCGAACAGGCCAAGCCCGAGGTGCCGCTGTCGTTCAGCGGTCTCAACCGCATACCCGTCCTGCTCCTAGGGCCCCTGTTGCACCTGGCAGGAGAGGCGTTCGTGCCCATGGTGGGCGGGGACCGCATCGGGGGCCGCCCGGTGGACTTCCACGTGAAGGCCCTCCAGGCACTGGGCGCAGAAGTGGAGGTCACCGCCGAGGGTATCCGGGCCCGGTGCCGCCGGCTGCGGGGGGCAATCATAGGGCTGCCCTACCCGAGCGTGGGTGCCACCGAGTCTGCACTGCTGTCGGCCGCCCTGGCCGAAGGCAAGACCGTCATACGCAATGCCGCCACCGAGCCCGAGGTGCTGGAGCTCGCCCTGTTCCTCCAGCGCATGGGGGCCCGCATCGAGCTGTCCCCGGACCGCAGGGTGGTGATCGAAGGGGTACCCGGCCTCCGAGGGGCCCAGACGCGCCTTCAGGGCGACCGTAACGAGGCCTTTTCCTACCTCGTGGCCGGTCTCATAACCCGGGGGGCGGTCCGCGTCACCGGCTGCGGGCAGGACCGCCTGGTGACGGCCATCACCACGCTGTTGCGCATGGGCGCCCAGGTG
>JBOGGK010000038.1:0-4654 GCA_050744045.1 Acidimicrobiales bacterium
CTATAAGACCAAGCTCTGATCCCCGGCTCCCGGGTACCGGGAGCCGGCCCCAGCCCGCGCCACTAGCGCTTGCTCACCCGCCTCCTTCCTGGCTGGAGGGAGGCGGGTGACCTGTGCCGGCGGCACCGGGTTAATTCAGGGCACGGTGCCGGCGACCTCCTGAAGCCGCCGGCGGGCGGAAGCGGCCAAACCGGCCAGCTCCGAGCCGGGCGCGTACCGCTGCGTAGGCAACGACTGGGCTACCAAGGCACGCATCTCCTGGCGGTCCCCCACCGCTCCCGCGGCGCGCAGCTGCACCAGGAGGTTGCCGAGGGCCGATGCCTCCCGGGGCCCCGCCACCACTTCGCGGCCGGTGGTGGCCGCGATCAGCTCCAGGAGCAACGGGTTGGCGGAGCCCCCGCCGACGACGTGCACGACGCGGGCTTGGCGGCGGGCGCAGCGCTCGGCTTGCTCGAGAGCCACGGCGATGGCCAAGGCCATGCTGTCAAGCAGGCAGCGCACTAGCTCGCCGTCGCTCGAGGGCACTGGCTCGCCGGCCCGGGCACATTTGGCCCGCAGGAGCGCCGGCATGTCGCCCGGCAGGGCGAAGTCGGGGTCGGCGGTATCGACCAGGGACCGGAACGCCGGGCAGCAGGCGGCCTCGGCGAGCACCTTCCCGAGATCCCTCGGGTGGCCGGACTGGGCCCAGCTGCGCTCGCACTCCTGCAGCATCCAGTGGCCCATGACGTTGCGGAGGAAGCGAATACTTCCGTCCACGCCGAGCTCGTTGGAAAAGTTCGCTTCCCGGCTTTCGTCGTTTATGACCGGGTGCTCGAGCTCCAGGCCCACCAGGGACCACGTGCCGCTCACCACGTAGGCGAACTCGTCGACGAGGGCGGGCACCGCGAGCACGGCGGAGGCCGTGTCGTGCGAGGCAACGGCGAGCACCGAGACCGGGGAGCGCAGCTCGACGCTGGAAGCGACGCGCCGGAGGACCTGGCCTACCACCTCGCCGGGCTCGACCGCCGGCGCGAACAGGTCCTGGCGCAGCCCGAGGGAGGCGAGCAGCCAGCCAGCGAGTTCGCCGGTCCGCACGTCGACGAGTTGGGTGGTGGAGGCGTTGGTGCGCTCGAAGCGCCGCTCGCCAGTGAGGAAGTAGGCGAGAAGGTCGGGGAACAACAAAAGGTGGGAGGCGGCTGCGTACGCGGCGCTGCCCCGCTCGGCGCACAGTTGGAACAAGGTGTTGAGCTCCATCTCCTGGATCCCTGTGGCCCGGTATATGCGGCCCGGCCCGATAGCCTGCTCGGCTTGCTCGACCTTCCCGGCGGTCCGTTCGTCGCGGTAGTGGAAAGGCAACCCGAGCAGGTGGCCGCCTGCGTCGAGGAGGCCGTAGTCGACGCCCCAGCCGTCGATCCCCACCCACAACGGCCCCCCCTCGACCTGGCGGGAAAGCAGGGCGAGGCCTTCGAGCATGGCTTGGTGAATGCGCAACACGTCCCAGTGCAAGCCGTCGGGCAACCGTACCGGCCCGTTGGGGAGCCGTACGACCTCCGACGCGACCAACCGACCACCCTTCAGGCGCCCACACCGGCGGCCGCCCCCGCGGCTGCCGCCCTCGACGCAGCCCGCGAAGAGACGGGCGCTCGACGCCCCGAGGTCGATCGCGGCGTACAGGCAAGGGGCCTCGGCGTTCACCGCATGAAGGCGGCCGGGATCCCGGCGTCCACCGGCACGAGCAAACCGGTCGTGTGGGAGAGCTCGGCGCCGGCGAGGACGAACACGGCGTTGGCCACGTGCTCGGGGAGGACCTCCCGCTTGAGCAGCGTGCGGGATGCGTAATACGCGCCGAGCGCCTCCTCGGGCACCCCGTACACCGCCGCTCTCTGGGCGCCCCAGCCCGAGGCGAAAATGCCCGAGCCCCGCACGACGGCGTCGGGGTTTACACCATTGACCCGGATTCCATGCTCGCCGAGCTCCGCCGCCAGCAGGCGCACCTGGTGGGCCTGGTCCGCCTTGGTGGCACCGTAGGCGACGTTGTTTGGCCCGGCAAACACGGCGTTCTTGCTCACTATGTAGACGATGTCGCCGCCCATGGCCTGGTCGGCCATCACCCGGCCGGCTTCGCGGGAAACGAGGAACGAGCCCCTGGCCATGACCGCATGCTGGCGGTCCCAGTCGTCGAGGGTCGTGTCCAGCAAGCTCTTTGAGATCGACATGCCGGCGTTGTTGACCACCAGGTCCACGCCGCCGAAGCCGAGCACGCCAGCTTGGACGGCGCCAGCCACTTCCTCTTCCGAGCTGACGTCGGCCTCCACGGCGATGGCCGTGTCGGGCCCGCCGATACCCCTGGCCACCTCCGAGGCGCTCTCCTTGTCGAGGTCGGCGCAAACGACGCAGGCCCCTTCGGCGGCGAGGCGCCGCGCCGTCGCCGCACCGATGCCTGAACCCGCACCGGTCACCAGGGCTACACGGCCGGCCAGTGCCTTGGGCGGCGGCCGCCGGCGCAGCTTGCGTTCTTCGAGGTCCCAGTACTCGATCCGGAACTTTTCGGGCTCGGGGATCGGCTCGTAGCTGGAGAGCGCCTCCGCCCCGCTCATCACGTTTATCGCATTGATGTAGAACTCCCCCGCCACCCGGGCGGTTTGTTTGTCCTGGCCGAAACTGAACATCCCGACCCCGGGCACGAGCACGATGGCCGGGCTTGCCCCCCGCATGGGCGGCGAAGCCGGCGTGGCATAACGCTCGTAGTAGGCCCGGTACTCCGAACGGTACTGCTCGTGCAGTTCGCGCAGGCGGGCCAGGGCATGGCCCAAGGGCGCGCCGGGGCCCAGGTCGAGCACCATTGGCCGCACCTTGGTACGCAGGAAGTGGTCCGGGCACGACGTCCCTTTCCAGGCGAGGGCGGGGTGGCCCTGACGGGAAAGGAAGTCGAGCACGACGTCGCTGTCGTCGTAGTGGCCGACCTGGCGGTCATCGGTGCTGGCCAACCCCCGCAGCACGGGGAAAAGCGCCGCTGCCCGGGCGCGCCGCTCGGCCCGGCCGAGCGGCAGGTAAGAACTGACGACGGGGCCGAGGGGGTCGCGCCTCCCATTGGCGTCGATGTAGGCCTGGGCGGTACGGATCATCTCGAGTGAACGCGCTCCGCACTGGTCGCTCGTGGCCCCCCACGCGGTTATGCCGTGACCCCCGAGGACGACCCCGATTGCCTCGGGGCGCTCGGCCGCCACGGCCGCGATGTCGAGGCCGAGCTGGAAACCGGGCCGGCGCCAGGGCACCCACAGCACCCGTTCGCCGAAGCACGCCTTGGTCAGGGCCTCCCCGTCCACCGCGGTGGCGATGGCGATGCCGGCGTCGGGGTGGAGGTGGTCGACGTGGGCGGCCTCGACGAGGCCGTGCATCGCAGTGTCGATCGAGGGGGCAGCGCCACCCTTGCCGTGAAGGCAGAAATCGAAGGCGGCGACCATCTCGTCCTCGCGCTCCTCCCCCGGGTACACGCCGGTGAGGGCGCGCAAACGGTCGAGGCGCAACACGGCAAGGCCCGCCTCGGTCAGGGTGCCGAGATCGCCGCCCGAGCCCTTAACCCACATGAGCTCTACCTCCTCGCCGCTCACCGGGTCGGGGGCCGGTGCTTTGCACGAGGCGTTGCCGCCGGCGTAGTTGGTGTTGCGGGGGTCGCGGCCGAGCCGGTGGGAGCGCTCCAGGAGCTCGGCCACCGCCGGCGGGGCGGCCACGGGGGGCACTGGCACTACTGGGGGCGCGGGCACTGCCTCAGCCTCCCCAGCCGACGGAGGTGCCGCCGGCGCGCTCGGCCACTACCCGCTCCGCATGGCCGCTGCGGGCGTAGGCCGCCAAGGGGTCCGGGCCCAGGCCCATCTCCTCGCGCAGCTCGGCCAGGAGGGGCCGCACGTCGGTGCTGAAGGCGTCGACCAGTATGGCGTTGGCCCCCAGCACGTCGCCCTCTCGTTGGGCAGCCCCGAGCGCCTCCCGGTCGACCAGCAGCGCCTTGGCCGTCGCCTCCTGGACGTTCATGACCGAGCGGATCTCAGCCGGTACCTTGCCCTCCACGTTGTGGCACTGGTCGAGCATGAAGGCGACCCCCGAACCGGGCAGATGGGCTCCCGCCGCCACGATCTCGTTCATGATCCTGAACAGCTGGTAGGGGTCGGCTGCGCCTACGAGCAGGTCGTCATCCGCGTAGAAGCGGCTGTTGAAATGAAACCCGCCCAGGCGCCCGAGCCGGAGGAGGCAAGCGACGATGAACTCGATGTTGGTCCCGGGGGCGTGGTGGCCAGTGTCCACCAGGACGTTGGCTTTTTCGCCGAGGGCCGTGCAGTGCACGAGCGAGGTGCCCCAATCGGGGATGTCCATGGTGTAGAAGCCGGGCTCGAACAGCTTGTACTCGAGCAGCATGCCGACGCCTTCGGGCAGCGCCCGGTAAACGGCTTGGAGGGCGCTGGCGAGGCGGTCCTGGCGGGCGCGTATGTCGTCTTGGCCGGGGTAGTTGGTGCCGTCTGCGAACCACAGGCTGACTGCCGGGGAGCCGACCGCGGCCGCGATGTCGACGCACTCCAGCAGGTGGTCGAGCGCTTTGCGGCGCACGCCGGCGTCGGGGTGGCACACGCTGCCCAGCCGGTAGTCGTCCTCCTGGAACACGTTGGGGTTGATGGCCCCGATG
>JBOGGK010000039.1:0-2189 GCA_050744045.1 Acidimicrobiales bacterium
GGCCCACCGCATTCGCCCGTCGCCCCAGCGACTTTCGGCGACGTCGTCCAGGTTGTTCCCCCGTCGTTGGTGATGACGAGGCCAAATCCGTCGCAGCCGGGCCAGTGTTGGCCCGCAGGTCGACGAGCACGCCCGGCCCGGGCGCGGCCAGCGCCGCCACGGGTGCTGTGCAAGGTTCAGACTGGGCCGGACGCTGCCCGAGTAGCAGCACGGGCGAGCCGTCGGAGGCGGAGACGCGTGGCTGTGCTTCGGGTCTCCCCAGGTCGGCTCGGGCCATCCAGGGCACTCGAAGCAAAGCTCACGTCCGCCATGTCGGGCGGGCTGAGCCCGACGTGCTGAGCCGGTGCCAGGTGGTGCCACCGTCCGAGATGGCCCACAGGCCGTAGGCGCGGCTCTGCTCTCCGAGTGCAGAAACTGCATAACCGCGTCCGGCGTCGGTAAAGGCCAATTGGTAGACGACGGGCGGGTAGTCGGTCTCGGGTAACGGGCTCGGGAACGAAGTGCCTTTTTGCCACGTCGCCCCTCCGTCTGTCGTCCGCCACACCGTCGTTACGCCTGGGGGCGCCGGCCACTGGCGGTCGGTGACGGCCCAGGCGTCGTCAGCGTTGAGGAAGAAAGCACCGCTGACCACGAGCGACGTCGGCGTCTGGGGCCAGTTCGGGAAGACCTTTTGCCAGCCGGCGCCGTCGTCGGTGCTGCGGACAACCTCAGCGTTGTTCGCGTACGTCGCGTAAGCCCACATCACCCCATCCGGCAAGGCAGCACCGAGGGCGAGCCCGAACCGGTCAGCTGCGCACCCGTGGCGGTCCGAAGGAGCCCGCTGCCCGCGGTTGGACGGTTGCCCACGACCGGGAGGGTGGCGAGCTGGGCGGCGACCAGCCAAGCCGCTGCCAACCGTCTGCTCACGGCTCCGCTAACCGTCCGGTGCCAGCACCGGTTGCCTAGCCGAGGGCGTCTGCCGAGTAAGAAGTAGCGTTCCTCACGAGGAGGGACGCCCTCGGTAAGCGGCGGGAGGAGGTGACGCCGGGATGCCGAGGCAGAACCGGGTCACCCCCCATGGGGAGCTGATCGCCGTGGCCGACCGCGGCATGTTCTGGGGAAACCGCGGCTGCCTGCACGACGGTGAGGGCCACCTCGTGCGCTACTCCCGCGGCCAGGCGTGGGCGATCTGCGTCTTGGAGTTCAAGGGACGCCGGAGGCAGCTGTGGGCGCCGGGCAAGCTCACCGAGCTGTTCTTCCTGGACGAGGCCACGGGTCTCGCCGCTGGGCACCGGCCATGCGGGGAGTGCCGGTCCACCGACTACCGGGCCTTCAAGGCCGCCTGGGCCACTGCCTACCCGAGAGAGCAGGCAAGCGCCCGGGCGATCGACGCTCGCCTGCATGTCGACCGCCTCGCCCGCCCGGGGGTGAAGCGCACCTACCGTGCGCCGCTCAACACCCTCCCCAATGGCACCATGGTCGACATCGGCGGCCGGGCCTGGCTCGTCGTCGGTGGTGAGCTGGTCGCCTGGAGCCCTGGCGGCTACGACCAGCGGCGGCCTCGCCCGGGCGCCGGGGAGCTCACCGTACTCACCCCTCGGGCCACGGTCGCCACCCTGACCGCCGGGTACCAGCCGAAGCTCCACCCCACCGTGGTCGAAGGCCGACCTCTCGGGGATGCCCTCGGTGCGGATGCCCCCAGCTCTTTGAGCGTGGCGGACAACCAGGCGAGGTCCTCCCGGTCAGTGGCCGGGGCGAAGTGCCCTGAACATGCCGAGTAACCGCCGCAGACGAGGTTCCGGGTGACGCCCGGTCGCGGTTCGCATGCTGCGGACCAACGCCTGGCTCAAAGCTACGGGTAACGAGGTCGATGCGCCTGCCTCGACTTTGGCGGCAACCACCTCGGGTGTTCGCCCGAGCGTGCAGGTCATTGAGCAACACGGTCTTGCCGACCCCGCGAAGCCCGTTTGTCACTTGCCAGCTGCGGTCGCCCTCTCCAAGGGTATCGGACCTCTCCCGAATGACCTCGAATGAACCCAACAAGAACCCGCGGCCGGCCAACAATGGGGGCCGGCAACCATGTCAATTGCCAGCTCGGCGGAAAGGGTTCGCAACGGGGTCCACCATCACTCATTACAATCCCGAATAAGCTGTACAGATATACGCTCTTACGGACCTTTTAGGAACGTCGTAAGGACAGATGGCCAGAC
>JBOGGK010000040.1:0-4257 GCA_050744045.1 Acidimicrobiales bacterium
TGGGGCGGTGGCGCCTTGAGCTGGAGCGGCAGCGGCGGGGGCGGCAATGCCTGCGGGCTGCTCACGCTTTCCCAATGGCAGGCTTACTGGGGCCAGGACGCCGGCTCGTCCGCTTCGGGGCCGACGCAACAATAACTTTCAGCCAAGCCCGTCCTAACCCGTCAAGTCAAACAACGAGCCGAGCGAGACGGCCTTGTCGTGCCGGTCGGCGGACCGCTTGCGCGAGCGCACTCGCTGGGACCGTGATGCGTGCGCCGGTTTCTCGGGCCGAGCCCTCCCGAGCGTTCCCACAGCGCACGGGCGGCAATACTGGGTATACTGGCTCTATGGCCAAGGTCATGGTTTCGTTCCCCGACGAGCTCCTGCGGGCTGTCGATGCCGAGGCTCGGCGTCGCGGCACCACCCGGAGCGGGCTCCTTCGTGAACTGGCAGACACTGCACTTCGCGAGAAGGGTGCAACTCGAGCCCGCCGTATGGCGGAGATCGATGAATTGCGCGGGCCTGCAAAGTGCCGCGGTGGCGGCGTTGCCGAGTTGGTCAAGGCGCACCGGCCTTAGCTGTGGCGTCGTGGTTCGTGGACGCGAGCGTCCTTCTTGCGAGCGAGGACGCAGAGGACGTGAACCACGAGGACTCGGTCCTGTTGCTCAGGGCCGAGGGGACGATTACTACTCTCGACCTCGCTTACTACGAGGTGTCCAATGTGGCCGTCAGGGCGTGGCACGACGAACCAGCGGCGCACCGCCTGCGCGAGAAGGTCGACACAGTGGCAGGGGACGGGGGCCTCGTGCGGGCCGACAGCGCCCGGGTAGCGGACGCGATTGTGCTGGCGGGAGAGCAGGGGATCTCGGTCTATGACGCTGCCTACGCTGCTGCGGCCATTCAGGCGGGCTCCGAGTTGGTCAGTTGTGATGTGCGCGACCTAGTGTCGCGAAGGCTTGCTGTCCTCCCAAGCACAGCGCGAGAGGCCGAGGCGCGGGTCGATAACGCGGGTGGTGGAGAGCAGCAGCCTGGCGACGCGTTCAAGCGGCTTGGTTGAGGGCGTGACGAGGCCGCTCCGGCCCGGGCCTGCCCGAGGCGTTTGGGAGGCGACGAAGTCGTTGGCAGGCGCGGCTCCTCTTGACGAGGCGGAAGCCGCTTTGCTCAGGCCGCCTGGAAACCCCTCTCGCCCTGGAGGGGGACCCCCTTCGACGGTGGCGTACCGCTCGACGGCTTCTGCCGGCGGCTCCGTGGCGACGATGATGGCCAAGGCCTCCACACCGTGGCTAGCAGGAAAGCATTCACTTCGCCGCTCTGCGCGCGACCCCGAGGGAGCATGGATGCCTAGTCCAGCACACCTTGTGCTCACCGGAACACGCCGCCGACGTTGAACACCCGCCCGATCGCGGGTTCGAGACGCGTTCGGGGATGGCCAGCATATGGAGCGTGCCGCTGCGGTCAGGGCAAGGGACCTCCCACTGCGTGGCAGCAACGGGGCGAGGCTCGTCAGTCCTGGTCCCAGTACTTTTGCCACTGCGCTAGCGAGAGCCCCGAGCAGGCGTCCCCGTCGCCTCCCACCCACTCGAGGGCGTGCCCGGTCCAGTCGAGCGGGCAGGCGGCGGCCTGGGTGTAGGCCTGGAAGGTCCAGTCGCCGAGGTAGGTGTTGGCGGACCAGACGTCGTCGTAGGGCGCATCTCCGTTCGGTGCCACGTCGCCGCGTTTACCCGTTGCCAGCGGGCTTCGCGGTGCGTTCAGGTCCCGGAGGGGGGACGGGAGCGACCTGGCCGACATCATGGCATTTGCCAGGACCACGTCGTTGTAGGGGGCCGCGTCGCCGCCCGGGTACTGGTAGCCCATGGCATTGTCGGCGCAGTTGCCGGCCGGGCCGGTCCGGCAGGTCCAGTGGCGGCCCGTCTCTTCTGGCAGCGGGGTCGAGTCGAACTGAGCGGGGTCGACCTCGAAGGTGTTGTGTGTGACCGAAATGTTGCGCTCCTCCCACATGCAGCCGTCGTAGTAGCTCGTGCCGTCGGGCGCTCTCGGGGAGGTCGGCGTGGCCGCCGTGGTGACGTAGTAGGGGCAGGTGCCGGTCGAGTACACAATTGTCCCAGCCGCCAAGTCGGCCGTGATGGCGGGTGAGACGCGGACGACAGTGTTGTAGAGACAGTTCCCACCGGGGCATGAGACGGCGGCCACGTGGTAGGGCTGGACCGCCTCTATTGCGCCGGCTAGCCTTCCCGACCCGGAGATCAGCTCGACCCCGGTAAAGCTCGTAGTGGTGTGACCAGTGTACGAGACGACAGCGCCGGTCGCATAGTTGAGAGAGCCGGCGCTTGTGCTGACGATGAGCTGCCCGGAAGAGGGGAACCCGGTCGTGGAGGTTACGGTTATCGTGCCCGAACCTTTGAACCTGCTCACTTCAGTCTTGTCGTTGCTCGAGGTCTCGACTGGGTCGTGGGGGTGGCTCTTGCACGAGCTCGGTGCCGGGCAGCTATCGGGGGCCTGGCCCGCAAAACCGATCCAGTCGAGAAGTGCTGGCGCGTCGGAGAGGAGCACGGTCGAGCACGGCGCCGCCGACGAGCAAGCCTCGTTGCGCTCGACGATTGCCGTCCCGCCCACGGTTGAGTCTTGGTAATGGCTGAAGAACTCTTCGAGGGGTGGGTCCTGCGGGTAACCGCCCGAACAGTAGGGAGCGGTCTCGCCATTTGGGGCACTTTCACCCGAGTTGAGGCAGCTACGGCCCGAGGCGCCCCATATGTCGATGGCCTCGATGACATTGTAGAAGGTGTTGCCCTTGACGACGACCTCGTCGTTGTAACGGCTGCCCGGGATATCCCAGGCACCCGAGTCGTTCAGGTAGATGCCGCCCCAGGTGTCCTCGAAGAGGTTGCCGATGTAGCGCGAGTCGTACCCCGTCTCGTTCTGGACCGCTCGGCCCCCGATGTTATAGAAAAAGTTACCCTTGACCAGCATCCCGGTGTTGCCGTTGTCGAACCAGACACACGTCGAGTAGATCTCGTCGGTGAAGGCGTTGTCCACCACGTCGTTGTTCCTGGTCGCCCACCACTTGGCGCACCCCGACTGGCCGTTGCCCGACAAGTCGGGTTGGTAGGGAGTCTCGTCCACCTGGTTGTAGTCGAACTTGGTCCCGGTGCCCCCGCCGTTGAGGGCGTACTCGCCCAAGCGCTGGAAGCAGTTGTACTCGATCGTCGCGTGGTCGGCGCCGGCTATGGCTTGGCCCGCCGAGCTGGTCTTGCGGTAGTCGGCACCGCCGGCGTAGTTGTCGTGGAAGTCGTTGTGCTCAATGGTCCACCCGCTCGCCGCCAGCCCGCCGCCGACCTGTACCGCAAGAGTGGTGTCCCCCCCGCCGCCAGCGATGTCGAGGTACTCGACGGTCACGTCTCCAGATGGCCCGGAGTAGTAGACGGGAGCGTTGGCCGCCGCGGCCACGCTCGCGGGCTCGGCAAGGCCCAAGGTGTACCCGCGTGCGGGCGAACCGGTCACCGTTGACACTTGGAGCGTATCGACGGCGCCATTGGTGGCGCCGATGTCGAGGTACTCCCACGGCACCACGGGCAGGTCCATGGGGCCCGTATGGAAAACCCTGGCACCCCGGCGGGCCGCTGCCGTCGTGTGGCCGATCGGCGCCTGGACGTTGGCCCACACAACCGTCCCTGCACTTTCGGCTGTTGCGAGCCGGGGGGACAGCGTGACCCTCGTGCCTGAGCGGCCGACGACGTTGTAGGTGGGGCCACCGGCGAACGTCAGCGTGGTGATGTATCCGGAGATGGGGGCCCTGGTCGTGATCGTGGTCGTCCCTGGCGACGCCGCCGAGGCCAGGGTGCTCCCTCCTCCCGAGAAGTCCCAGCTGTCGTTCTGGGCGTCGATGCCGCTGCCGGAGAAGACGGGTTCGGGGTAGCCGGGGGCGGACCCGCCGATGAAAACGTCCCCGGGGACGCTGTCGTAGCTGATGCCGCCGTAGCGCCCGCCTTCGAAAAAGTACAGGAGGGGCGACCCGGGGAAATCGTCGGACGGTGCCGAAGTCGGCGCTCCCGGGGCGAAGATGATAGCGGCTTCGGCCTTCTTCGCTTGGCGGGCTATGTACGGGGGCAGCGGCGGGAGGGCTGTGCCGTGACCGCGGAGCGTGTCGTACTGGGACACCGTGTAGCTACGGATGCCGTTGCGGAGCGCGTGGTAGGTCCAAGGGCTCTCGAGGTAGCGGCCGTCAGTGCATATCCGGTAGCTTTCCCCGGCGACGTGAGGCTGGACCTGCTTGCGGTGCTG
>JBOGGK010000041.1:0-6906 GCA_050744045.1 Acidimicrobiales bacterium
ACTGTCCTCTCGGCGCTCACCGTGGCGAGCACTCTCGGTGTGGCCACGTGGGCACACCACCTCAACAGCGCCGACCGCAACGGCCACCTCGCCGCCTACACCATGGTCTTCCTCGCCTGGGGAGCGATCATGGTGCTGACGATTGCCGCGTGGACCGCGGCCGCCATCAGGATCGAACAGCAGCTCACCCTCACCCCCATCTTGGCCCGGCTCGAGTCGGTCGCAGCCCTGCTCGTCGCTGCCACGACCATCGCCATTACCGGCGCCCTCATCACCTGGTGGGTGAGTCTCGCCCTACAAGCGCCGTGGGCCATTGCCGGCACGCGGTCGCATCCCCACCTATGGGCGTGGCCGCTTGGCCTTGTCGCCCTACTGGCCACCGCGGCGGGTACCGTCGCAGCCGCAGGCGCTGGCCGCATCGCCAGCAGAGCCGGACACGCCAGTTGGTGACTACGACAACCAGCGACGGTTCGCGCCCTCAAGACCATGAGCCGAGCAGCACGAAGCGCGGGCACCTTGGTCATCAGGCGCAGCTGCCCGTAGTAATAGACCACACGGTGCCGAAAGCAACCAAGGGAACGCATGGCGCAAGTCGCCAGAGCCCTCGGTGAGGCACCGCGACCTCGACGACTGGACACAGCGCCAGGTGCCCCATCTCCAGCCGATCGTAAAGCTGTTGGACCAGTCGATCCGAGCGGCGATACCGGGCCTACAGTTCGCCGTAAAGTGGAAGCGGCCATACTACGGACTACCGGGCCTCCGATGGATCATCGAGATAGCCGCTTACGACATCTCCGTGAACGTCGTCTTCCTCGGCGGTGCGGGCTTCGAACGCCCGCCACCACTCGGAACCACGGATCGGACCCGCTACGTCGAGGTGACCACCCTGGATGAGGTGCAGCGACCGGAACTGCTCAAGTACGATCGAGGAGGCGAGCCGCACGCCGGGCTGGAGGTGAAAACCTCACGGCGAAGTGACTGGACCAGCCACTCCCTCAGAAGGCGCGGCGTGGTGTCAACCCGAAGGAAACGCACCGGGCGGATATCGATGCCGAACCGCTCGGCTGGCTCGTAGGGTGCGAGCCGTCACACGTCAACGCTGGAGTGTTCGGCTCCAGCGGCGGTGCGGCCAGCGCCGGCACCGGCGCCTCCGTGACACCAGCCGCGTCGGCGAGGGACGAACCCGGCGGTTCGATGCCAGCAACGATCTCAGGACCCCTCCGCGCCAGGTTCCGATCCCTCGTAGGACCAGCCCCAGCACGACCATCCCCAGTTCCGCACATACCCCCTGCCTTCCCACAAGGAGGACCACAGATGAAGTACGTACTGCTGCTGACCCGGGGCGCATAGCAAGAAGACGGCTCCGAGGAGGAGAAGGGCGAGGTGCTCGGGCGGATCGACGAGTGGTCCGCCAAGCATTACGCCGACAACACCATCGTGGAAGCCCACCAACTGCCTCCGCCACGAGGACCGCTCCGAGTAGGGCGGCCTCGACGATCGTGGTGCCGATCCCGGCGAGCGGGTCGACGACGAGGGCGCCGGGCGATGAGTACTCGGTGACGATGCACCGGGCGAGCTCGGGGAGCATCTTGCCCGGATGGGCGGTGACCGCCGGCAGGTACCGGCCGGCCCGCTGCCACTGGGCGGTGGTCTGGGCGACCGGCCAGATAGCCAGCGGCACGGTCAAAGCGGCCTGTGTAGATTTGGGCCTGGTGCGGGGGGTGGGTGCGGTCATGGGCTGTGCCCGCGACCGGAACAAGCGTCACCTAAAGAACAGGGGGTTCGGCCCTCTTTTTCATCAAAGTCATTTCTGAGGGCAGTTCCATGGACCTTCTAGCGGCGGGATTTGCAGTCTCGTCTTTGGCCTTGAGGTGGCCGCCAGGTGGAGGTAGGTCCTTCGAGGACGGAGCTTGACTCGACCCGGAAGGAGCCACCGTGGCACGCTCCACCAAGATCGCCGGCGACACCATCGTCACCGCCCTCGCTGCCGGAGGGGAGGTGACCGCCGGGCGGAATCCCCCGCAGCCGCCTCGACCGGCCGTCTGTGAGCCGGGCGGCCACGTTGCGTCCTTGTGGTATGGAGAGACGGAGCTTGCCGTAGCTGAAACAGCGAACGCGGCCGTGGGCGCCGTGGACCCTCTCCGCTCCGCCATCGGATGCCGCGCTCCCGCCGTGCCGCTGGGCGCCCACGTTCGCAGCGATCCGGTGGGGTTCGGAAGCGTCGTTCTGTGACGGTGCGGGTGCAACGGTCCCGCGCTCCGCCTCGCCGTTGCGTCTACATTCCGTCTACACTGGGAGCATGGGAGCGGAAGAGACCACCACCGTGCGGGTCCGCCGACCTGACTCCGAACGTCTGCAGTCGATCGCCAAAGCCCGGCAGACCACGGTAGTGGAGGTAGTCCACTCCGCGATCGAGGCCCTCGAGCGCCAGGAGTTCCTTCGTGGCCTGGGTGAGGACTACCGGCGACTTCGCGAGGACCCCCCGCGGTGGGAGGCGTACCAGGCCGAGCGCCAGGAGTGGGACCCTCTCGGGTGATCTGGCGGGGGGAGACCTACCAGGTAGACCTCGGTCGTCCCGTCGGCCACGAACCGGCATTCCTTCGCCTGGCGATCGTGGTCTCGAGCGACATCGTCAACAACGGTCCGGGCGAGATCGTCGTGGTCGTGCCCGTCACCTCGACCGACTACGGCTTGCGCAGCCATGTCGAGATCGCCACCGGCGACAGCGGCCTGGAGCACGTGTCGTACGCGAGATCCGATCACATCCGGGTCGTCTCCACCTCCCGGATCCGGCGGCGGCTGGGCAACGTCGCACCGGACGAGCTGCGCGCCATCGAGCGTGCGCTGCGCTTCATCCTCGATCTCTGAACGGACCGGCACCAGGCCGGCCCGCTGAAACCTGCCCAGCCAGCCGCGTCCCGCTCCCGCCGTGCCGTTCGGCGCTCCCGTCGGGAGCGATCCGGGGGTCGTTCTGGTGCGTCGCTCTGCGCCCGCATGGCGTGGGGACGCCGAGCTCTGCCGAATCCGCGCTCAGGCGCTCGCAGGGACTGTCGAGCCGGCGACGGACGACCTGTGCTCGTGGCGCTCCGCACGCGACTGGCCAGCGCTCACCGATTGCGTTGTGCGACAGTCCGTAGCTGGTTGCCCGCATCGGCGCCCGCGGGAGGGTGAGGCTTGGCGGGCGGTGACCAGTCCGGGTCGCCGGCTAGGTGCGCGACGATGCGATCGTGGAAGCTGCGTCGGGCGAGGGCGGCCGCTAGCTCGGCCGTGGCCTTGCTGAGCGGGTAGGGCAGCTCGCCTTCCAGTTCAGCGACTGCTGCCTCGGTCGCTCGCCACTCGGCCGAGAGACGCGCGACGAGTGCTTGTGCTTTGGGGGTGAGCACGACGGACTTGCTGCGAGCATCGGGGCCGGGTGTCGTGCGAACCAGCCCGGCAGCACGCATCGCAGCGACCTTCTGGCTTGCGGCGGAGTGCGTTCGTTGCACCGAGGCGGCGAGTTGGGCGATGGTCATTGGCCCTCGAGCGTGAAGACGAAGCAACTCCATGACAAAGCTGGGTTTCAGGCCGTCGATGCCGGCCTCGGTGTACAGGCGGGCGATGTCGGCGTCCATCTCGGCTTGGACGACACGCAGCTGCCGCCATCGGCTCTGCTCGGTGGGGTCGGTCACCATAGACGTAACAGTACTGTTGCAACTGACATGACAGTGCTGTTACATATTGGGTGTGCGTCTGCTGACCGATCTTGGGCCGCTCCGACAGTCTCGACCGTTTCGTCGGCTGTGGGTCGGCTCGACGTTCTCTTCGGTCGGGAGTGCGCTCACCACCTTCGCCGTGCCCTTGCAGATCTTCGACATCACCCACTCCTCGCTGGCGGTCGGCGGTCTGGGTATAGCCCAACTCGTTCCGTTGCTGAGCGTCGGGCTCATCGGTGGTCGCGTCGCCGACACCCTCGACCGGCGGAGAGTCCTGCTCGCGACCACGACGGTGTCGACCGTCGTGTCGGCGGTGCTTACGGCGCAAGCGTTCGCCGGGCTCCGACTGGTCTGGGTGCTCTACGGTGTCGTTGCGATCAAGTCGGCAGCGGGAGCGCTCGGCGCACCGGCCCGGCGGGCGCTGGTGCCCAGGCTACTGGCCGCCGACCAACTCCCCGCCGGTCTAGCCCTCAACCGGATCACCTTCCAACTGATGCTCGCGGCCGGTCCCGCCCTCGGCGGACTGATCGCCTCCGTCCCGGCCCTCGGCCTGCGCGGCTGCTACCTCGTCGACACCGCCAGCTCCGTCGCCTCGTTCTGGGGGGTCGCCGGCCTGCCACTCGCTGCTGGCGCCCCCCGCCCCGACGCCGGGGGCCTCGCCGACGGGCTTCGACTCATCCGCCGCAGCCAGGCACTCAGCGGCGCCCTGCTCCTCGACATGACCGCCACCGCCTTCGCGTTGCCGATCGTGTTGTTCCCAGCCATCAACGCCGCCCGATTCGGCGGCAACCCCCAAACCCTCGGGCTGTTCACCGCCGCCATCGGGGCCGGGGGGCTGCTGACCGCGGTGATGTCGGCGCCGTTCACGCGCGTCGAACGGCGAGGAGTGCTCATGCTCGTGGCGGTCGCGACCTGGGGCGCCGCCTTCGCAGGGTTCGCAGTGGTATCGGCACTATGGCCCACCCTTTGTCTGCTCGGTGTCGCCGGGGCAGCCGACACCATCACCGTCGTCAGCCGCAGCGCCATCATCCAGTCCAACGCCCCCGACCACGCCCGTGGACGAGTCTCCGCCGCCGAGTACATCGCCAGTGGCGCTGGCAGCTACCTCGGCGACCTCGGGTCCGGAGCGCTAGCGTCAGTCACCACGGCCGCCACCAGCGCCCTGATCGGCGGTCTCGCCACCGTCGCCGGGACGGCCGTTATCGGCCTCACACTGCCCGGCCTCCGATGCCACCGATCAAGCGACTCGCCCCTGCCCGACCAGCAATCCGACACGAGGATGCCAGCTACCCCGTCACCGACCCCATGACCTAATCGTCGGCGCCGAGCACAGCCACCTCGGCCACACTCAGCAGCAACAGGCTCCAGGTACAAAAAGCGCCGATTACCTCAGCCGCTCGAGGACCGAGCGCGAGAAGCCAGCGGCCAAGAACCCGTATTCCGCCCGAGCGACGGCTCGGCAATCTGCTCGCCGGACAAGCATACTGCCGAAGCACCGCCCCACTTGCGGCTGCGCCCCATACGTGCCGTTCGGCGCTGCTGTGCCGCTTGGGCCCGCCGCTGTTTTGGCGCGTTGTTCTTCCCCTACTTCAGGGCGCCGGGCGATGCCGGGTATGCGCACGGCGCTGGCAGCGACCCCGGCCGGTCGGAGGGCGCAGAGCATCCAGTTCGGCGGACGGTCCTGCACCGCTGAGCCGGTTCGCAGGCGCCCGGGTCGCTGGAGGAAGCCGGCGCTGCTGTAGTCCCGAAAGCCGATCCTCAACCGCAGCGTCGGTCCGGCCGGGCGGGTTCGGAGCGCACGTTCGGGACGAGCGTGAAGGGTCCAACAACACGATCCCCGACTTGACCTGGGAGGATGTGAGCAGCGATCGTGCCGACCCGTGGCGCTCAGCTTCCTCTACCGCTTGGTCCGTCGCGTCGTCGAGATCCTGTCAGTCCACCGCATGGACAGCGTCGCCAAGGATGCCGAGATCCTGGTGCTGCGCCACCAGGTGCCGGTCCTTCGCCGCCAGGTCGCACGACCCCGCTTCTCCTGGTCGGACCGGGCGTTCATCGCCGTCCTGGCGCGGCTGGTCCCGAAGGAGCGCTGGGCGGCGTTCCTCATCACGCCCGAGACGATCCTGCGCTGGCATCGAGCCCTCGTGCGGCGCCGGTGGACGCACCCGCACAAAAGGCCGGGGCGCCCCGCACTCCCCGAGAAGATCGTTGAGCTCATCGTGCGCCTGTCGAACGAGAACCCTCGCTGGGGCTACCTGCGCATCGTCGGGGAGCTGAAGAAGCTCGGCGTCACGGTGTCCAAGGGCAGCGCCGCCAACGTCCTTCGGCGCCACGGCCTTCCTCCCGCACCCCGGCGAACAGGTCCGACCTGGGCCGAGTTCCTCCGAGCCCAGGCCAAGGGCGTGCTGGCGACCGACTTCTTCACGGTCGACACCGTGGCGCTCCGCCGCTACTACGTCCTCTTCGTCACTCGCCGCCTGATCAAGCAGACCTTCCCCGTCCAGGCTCATGCGCATCGCGGCAAGCGCCACGGGACGCGTCGCGCATCGACACCTGCCGAGCGCCGGCCTTCTGGGCCGCCTTGCGATCTGCCCGGTTCTCATCGACTCATCTCGAGCGTCTCGAATGACTCTGACTGCGCCGATCGAGTTGTTGGACCCTTCACGCCCACGCGAGTTCGACCGAGAAGCAGCACTCGAAACGGCACTGCTCGAGTTCTGGCGCCACGGTTATGACGGAACGTCGATCGCGATGCTCACCGACGCGATCGGCATGGGACGCCCTAGCCTGTACGCGGCCTTCGGCGACAAGCGTGCACTCTTTGACCAGGCGCTGGAGCGCTACGTACAGACCCATGGGAGCTACGGAGCCCAAGCGCTCGCAGAGCCAACCGCGCGCGCCGCCGTCGAGAAGCTGCTTACGCTGGCTACAATCGCCTACACCGAACCGGACCACCCTCCGGGATGCCTCGTCATCTCCAGCGGCGGCAGCAACTCGCCAGCGAGCGAGGACGTCGCAGCCACGCTACGCCTAGGTCCCCACAAACTGTCCCTATAAACGCACAGGCCGCCGACCAAACATGCTTGTCAGCGGCCTGTGCATACGCAAGAAACGCCCGTACTTGGTGGCGGGGGGTTGTTGCCCTCGCCCCACTTCGGACCTCGGCGCCACCATACCCGCTGGTAGGCGAGCCTGCATAGGGCACTGCATACGCAGC
>JBOGGK010000042.1:0-2395 GCA_050744045.1 Acidimicrobiales bacterium
AGACAGACCTCTTTACCGACGCGGAGAGAGCCGCGCTCTCCTTGGCCGAGTCGATGACCCGCCTCGCGGATCGAGCCGACGCTGTGCCTGACGACGTGTGGGAGGCCGTCGCCAAACACTACGACCAGAAGCAGCTCGCTGGTCTGGTCCTATGGGTCGCCACGACCAACCTGTTCAACCGGATCAACGCTGCGACCAAGCAGCCTGCCGGCGCCGCATGGTAACCCTCAGAGTCGACATCCAGAAACGACCCTCCACCCGAAAAGAAGCAAAACAGATGAAGACGATGACGTGCAAAGACCTGGGCGGGCCGTGCGAGTTCGCTCATCATGGAAGAACGGCTGACGAGATCATCAAGGCGCAGGACAAGCACCTGAAGGAGATGGTCGCGAGCGGCGATCAGACACACGCGAGCGCCTTCAACGAGATGAAAGGAAGGTGGCGGCACCCCATCTCCGGCATGGGCTGGTACAAAGCGACCAAGCGCGACTTCGCCGACCGTCCCGAAGACGGAGCCGACGCTGGGGCGGCTGAGATAACCGCGGGTAACAATGATCCGATGCCTCGAACAAGGAAACGGAGTTCATAAGGTGGACAAGTCTGCGTCTGAGTAGGTAGATGCCACCATCAGAAGATCAACTGACTGGCGGGGAGAGACGCTGCCCCTACTTCGGACTTTGGTCACCAATGCTACTCCCGCCATGGTGGAGGAAGTGAAGTGCCCCGAGCAATTGTCAAATGTTGTGGATCCGCTCTTCGCGTTAGGCTGCGACGGACCCGGTTTCTGCTGCGACGGTCTCGTTTTCTTGTGGCCTTCTCTCTTGCAATTTCCTGCTTTGCGGGAGCCCGCCCCTCGGGTGACCCTGGTCCGGAGCCTTACGGTCGAAAAGGTAGCGGCTTACACCACCCGCTATTGATTGGGGGTGCCCACAAACCGCGACGATCAACACTGGGACCGGATGCGCAGGCGCGCACACAGTCATGCCGTCTCGCATCTAAAACTAAATATCAAATTCCTTCAAGAACATCCTGTTCCTCTCTTGGTCCCTTGCAGCTGCAGCGTAATCGTCCGGCCCCTTGGGGAGTGTATCCTGTTCGACCACCAACCAGCCCGAGTAAAGCCGCCTGACCAACGCCTCTATCAGGCCCCCAGCGCTCGCCTAGACGGCAGAACACGCCGTCGCTCCAAATATCGCTTACAGGCCTGCCTTCGGCCACAATGCGCACATAAGGCTCACGCCGAGCGTCTTTTATGTGCACCTGGTGGGTCCGTTCTCGCCGAGCCTCAAGTGCCTCCAGTGAGTCCCCTCCGCCAACAAAGAAGTGCCCACTGTCGAGGCAAAGCGATATGTCAGATAACGTCATCGCCCGAGCGACATCGCTGTACGCCGTGATCAGCGTCCCTAGTTCGTTATGAAGGCATGGCTCATAACCTCGCTGGCGCGACGCCTCGGTGAGTAACCTAAGGGCCCGCTCCGCGTTGGACCATATTCGGGGCTCTTCATCGCCCCGATCGACAGGTGCCACGCCCCGCCCAACGAGCGCAATCGCCGGCCGCGGACGGAGGTGGTCTGGAACCCACGCGACGCAGCATCGAAGCACTCGAGGAGCGCCGCGAGGTCAGCCATACCGGCTTCGGCACCGCGATCGGACACCACGTCTACCTCGAGGTAGCCACCAGCAAGCCCACCGAGCGCAACGGGTCCTCGTAGAAGCGCACCCAAGCGCTGCCAGCCTCTCCAAGCCTCTGCGTAGGCGGGGTCGTCGGGCCAGCCACGCTCGGCCAGGCCGCCGACCAGTTCTGCCAGCCCCAAGGCTTCTCCTCCCGTGAGATGAGCGGGCGCGGGGACTGGCGCCGGGGTCACCGAGGGGAGCAGCCGGACGAGCTGCTCGGCGTGGTCCTCGAGGGCGACGATGAGGTGGCCGAGGGCGTGTTCGCCACCGAGCTCGTCGGCGAGCGAGCCAATCGCCCGCCCGAGGCCGCGAGCGAGGCAGCACAACAAGAGGGCGAGCTCCAAGATGTAGTCGACGCTCACGCCGACATGGCTCGAGTTGTCGCTGTCGTACTTAGAAGGCTCGGCTCTCTGGGTGCTCATTTGCCGAAGCCTCCCCATGCGGAGGTGCCCCGCTGGAGGCTGTGGGCCTCGCTCGCTTTGAGCGCCTCTCCCCGGGCCGTTGAGCGCCGGTGGCGAGCACCGAGGCGACGTCGTCCCCGGAGAAGCGCCCGGCCACGGCGGCCTGGGCCAGCGCGTCGTCCACGGCCTCGGCCCCGCCAGCTTGGCCAGGGCGGCGGCGTCTGCCATCTTGGCCTTGAGCTGGCCCTGCTGGGGCGGCCTCTGTCAGCCACAGCGCTGCCCCTGGGCCTATGGCAAAGAACCCCGGCCTCGGCCCCGTT
>JBOGGK010000043.1:0-2115 GCA_050744045.1 Acidimicrobiales bacterium
GTTCGTGAGCGCCGATGCCGCCATCGCCATGTTCCGTGGCGCCCCACGCGTCGACTTGGCCCGACTTCGCACCGATCTCGATCGCGTCGCATCCCAGAATCCCGATCCTCGTGCCTGATTCGCCACGCGAACCGCGAGGACTCGTGGACACTTCTGTCGTCATCGACCTCGAGCAGCTCGACCCACGACAGCTTCCGGCCGAACTGGCGGTGAGCGCGATCACTATGGCTGAGCTCGCCGCCGGTCCACATGCGACCGACGATGCAGTCGAACGGGCGCGCCGGCAAGATCGCTTGCAGCGCTCAGAGGCAGCTTTCGATCCCCTCCCCTTCGACGGAGAGGCGGCCCGCGCCTATGGCCGAATCTACGCTGCGGAAACGGCGAGAGGACGAAAGGCGCGAGGGGCTCGGGCGTTGGATCTCTTGATCGCGGCGACAGCATGCGCCGAGAACCTCCCGATCTACACCCGAAACCCTGAAGACTTCGAAGGGCTGCATGACCTCGTAAAAGTCGTCACTGTCTGAGCCAAGATCGAGCTGTCAGCCGACGATGTTCGCTTCGAAATCCAAGAGTTCATGCCGGGCACAGCGCCTACGAGGATCGACCACGAGCTCGTCGAGCAGCTTCTCGCGCTGCACGCTCGCCGACTAGGACTGGCCGAACCCCACGACCCTGTTCGTTGTTTGTCGAATTTGCCGAGTGGTCCAAAGTTGTCATTAAACGCACACGTATCCGCTGGTCACGAGCTCGCCCATCCTGCTCAGCCCCTCGAACCCGGTGCTGCGACACGGTTCCGGTGACCGGTAGGCGAGGCTTCGGCGGGCACAGGCTCCTGGCGGGGATCGATCTACGATGGTACTCATGAGCCCGCAGGTCACCACGAAGCTCTACGAGACGCCCAGCATGGCGATGCTGCGCGCCTACCGGAAGGAGATCCTCGACCTGGCGGACCGCCGAGGGGTCTCGAAGATCCGGGACTTTGGCTCGGTCGCCTGCGGCCACGCCACCCCAACCAGCGACGTCGACCTCCTCGTCGACTTCGACACGACCCACCGAGGGCTCGACCTGTTCGCCTTCGCTCGCGAGATGGAAGAGCTGCTCGGCCATCGAGTCGACGTCGGCACCGAGGTCCACCCGATCATCCGCCGGAAGGTCGAGGCGGAAGCGGTTCCTTTGGGACCGAGCACGACGACGCGCTGTACCTCGCCCATATCAACGAGGCGACGACACGGATCGAGCGGAGCGCAGCACGTCGTGGCCGCGACGCCCTCACGACGGACGAGGATCTCCGAGACGCCACGATCTGCCGACTCCAGACGCTGGCAGAGTCAACTTAACGACTCTCGCCCCAGTTCAAGGCATCGCACCCGCAGATCCCCTGGGATGACATCGCCGGTTTTCGCAACCGAGCTGTCCACGGCTACCTCGGCGTCAACCTCGACATCGTCCGGGACGTTGTCAAACGTGACCTTCCCGCGTTGGCACGCGTGGCTCGCGTCGAGCTCACCGTGAGCAAAGCTCTAGAAGAACCAGGGCATGACCTCGGTGACGACATGTCGACATCGCCCGAGGCTGGTGCCCGCTGATGGGGCTCGTGCCCATGACCTTGTTCATTGGCGCTGCCCTCCTCGTGCCCAACCTGGCCGTTGCCGACGAGCCCGACGATCCCCGGAGGCGGCAGCGGGGCGCTGTGGATCTTCGGCAGCAGCTCGGCGAGACCGCGCAGCCAGGGCGCCATGTCGGTGGGCCCCCACTCGACCCGTCCGGGGACTCGGGTCATCAACAGGGCCGGCACGCCAACGACCTCGCCGGCCGGGTCGAGGGCCAGCAGGCGCGGCGTCGCCACCTCGAGTCGCTCGACGAAACCCAAGGTTCGTGCCTCACGTTCGGCCAGGTCGGGTTGGTCGGCGTTGACCTCGGGGCGCACGTAGCGGCGCAGCACCGCCTGGCACCGCCCACTGTCTCCGTCTTCGACGGTGATCAGGTGCACGGCCGAGGACATTCCTCCCCGTAGGGCCCGGGTCGAGACGACCCGCCCACCGAGGTGGTGCTCGACCCAGCCCAGTGCTTGTCGTGGTGGTCGAGTGCGCAGCAGCCGCCGGGTCGCGTCGTCGT
>JBOGGK010000044.1:0-10446 GCA_050744045.1 Acidimicrobiales bacterium
CCAGACTGCGAAACGTCCCCGAGGGCCGGTGAAAGCACTTATGGTCACCCTGGCCCGCAGCCGGGGGCGTCCCGGCGCGGCGAGCTCGAGCCATGTGGAGGTCGTGCCCGCCCCGTCCAGGGTCAACAGGGACGAGGTACCCTGCAGGGCGGCGATATAGCGTTGGCGCTGGTCGGCGGGTAGGTAGGGAGGAGGTTCCAGCGTACCGGTGGGCAGGCACGCGTTGGCGGTGACGAGCTCGTTGAGCGCTGGGTTCGAATAGACGCGGTGCCCGGCGGCGTCCATCACGAGCACCCCTTCACTAAGGTCGTCGAAGATGCTCTTGAACGAGCTGTCGAGCAGCATCTGGCCTGGCCGGTAGGAGTTGGGGTGCTCGGAGTAGCTGTTCAGTGAGGGCGTGCCCGGTAAGCTCATCTCATCCCTGGCCGACTGGTAAGGACCTCGTAGATCACGGGTGGGTCAACTCCGGCGCAGAGGGGGCGACGGACGTCCTGGCGAGCTGCCGACCGGTGTCCTTGGTGGGACGTGCAGCGTCCTCGGGTGCGCCGGCGCGTACTTCGGAGCTGTGTGGACCGGCTGCCGGGCTGAAGGTGGGCGCCGCCGGCGCCGCACGAGCAGTGCTACCAGCACCACCCCCAGCACGGCAGCTGCCGCCCCTATCTCGTACCAGGCAGCGGCCGAGGCGCTCCCCACCCGGAAGGTGAGGACCAGGGATTTGCTTTGCGCTCCGGCGAAGTTGGCCATCCCGACGAGGTGGTAGAGACCGTCCTTGGCCACCGGCAGGGGGACGGTGATCACACCGGTGGAACCGACCTGGCCTGAAGGGGCGAGCAGGGTGGGGACGGGGGACTTGACCTGTCTCAACAGGGTCCCGTCCCGGTAGAGCTGGCCGACGAAGGTCGTCTCCTGCTGCACCTCGCCCGTGCTTTTTACCCTTGCCTTTACTTCCGCCAGGTACCCGGCCCGAGGGTGGTTGGCGAGCTCGAGGCTCAGCAGCTCGCCGCCCCGGTGGAGGTAACCATAAGGGTAAACCTTGAACGGCAGCTTCCAGGAGCCGACCTTCTTGCCGCCCGGGAAGATCGCCGTCACCTTGGCGACGTACGCCCCCAATGTCGCCTCTTTTGTCGAGCGCGCTGGCCAATCCACCTCGTAGGTCGAACTGAGCCCGGGCAGGACAGCGTTGGCGCCCGGGCTGCCCGACCAGGTGTAGGCCGGGGCCTGGCCGGCTGCCTTGGCGACCTGGAGGTCGAACTTCGGTTGTACCGCCACGTTGCTCGAGTTCTTGACCACGGCGAAAACCCTCAGGGGCTCGCCCACTTCGATCTTGGGGTAGGTGTACGCGTTCACTAGCGCGCCCGCCACCACTTCGCTCCCGGTTACGTCCACGGTTATCCCAACGCTCCCGGTGATGCCCACCGTTACGGGCTTTTTGCTAGTGCTCTTGGCGGGCACGGTGAAAACCTCCACCTTGGCCCCGTAGCTGCCGTTCGCCACCGTGGAGGGGACGCGCAGCAGCAGCAATGTCCGCGCCCGGGTGACGTCGTTGGGTAGCCAGAGCCTGGTGAGCGAGCGTGAACTGCCGGTGGCCGAGGTCACTCGCAGCCACGGCGCAGCGGCTCCCGACAGTTTGAAATGGAACCACTCTCCCGGCGACGGCCCGCTGAGGATCCCGATGTCCTCGATGTACTCACCATCCCGGAGGGCATGGTTGAAGGTGACGGTGGTGGGGTAGACACCCACGCCCAGCTGGCTCCCGGCGCTGGTGGGTGGGGCCCCCGCCAGGGCCGTCGCCGCCCCCGGGCCCGCCAGGGCGAGAACGGCCACCAGGGCACAAGCGCCCAGCCTCGAGATCATCTTCCTCATGGGAGAGAGCCTGCGCCCTGGGGGCCGAAGCCACAACGTCAAAATTGATGAAACGTGCAGGGAGGAGGGCCGCGGTAGCGGGCCCTCCTCCCTTTCCCAGGCCGTAGCTGATGCCAAATGCCACGGCCCTTGTTGTGTGCTACTAGCCCGCCGGAGGTGCGGTGAGCGGGTAGCGCTGGACGGGGTTGGGGTCGAGGTCTGTCAAGCTCTTCCAGTTGCCGTTGCTCAACAGGTACGGCATCCCGTTGTCGGTCAGGCAGCCACCGGTGGTGGTTGGGGTCTGGCCGGCGGTGCCCATCTGCGCGTCAGCCTCGGCGACGACCTGCAGGCTCCCGGTGTAGTTGCCCGGAGCCGTGTTGCTCGGGTTGGGCTCTGCGGACAGGTCGAGCTTGGGCGTGTCGTTGGGGCAGACCAACTGGGCGCTGGTCGCCGGGGCACCTGGGTTGTTTGTTATCCAGGTGGTCGCGTTGTTGGCCGGGTTCACCGAAGCCCCCGTGCCCTGCACGTCCTTGGCCATGACGTCGCTCGAGTTGTAACCCAGGTTGGCGTCGAAGTTCGTGATGTAGTAATTGCTGCCCACCGGTGGCGCGTAGGTAAGCGCACCGAAGTTGACGCCGACCTCCTCTCCGGAGTTGCCGCCGTTGGTGACGGTCGGCAGCGAGGGCGTCGCCAGGTTGGTGTCGCCGCTCGCCCAGTACACCGTGCCACCTGGGAAAGTGCTAGTCGCGCTGGCGTTCTTGGTGAACGTGACCGAGCTGAAGTCGGTGGCCAGGAAGTAGAAGGGCAGGACCTGGAAGCTGATCCAGCCCAGGGCGGTACCACCGCTGTTTATGGCCTGCACTTCGACTGTGTACGTGCCGTTCGGGTCGTCCTTGGAGATCGTGAAGGCCTGGTGCCAGAGGCTCTTTTCGTTGTCGTTGCACAGGTCCACGATGCCGGTGCCGTTGGGCTGGTTGGTGATGGCCGTGGCGCTCACCTGGTTGGAGCCCTGGACGACGTTCCCGAGAGCGTCGGTTACGACCGGGCCGGCCTGGGCGAACATGTTGGTGAGGATATTGCCGGCCGTGCCGTAGCCCGAGCAGGCGGTCGTGCTGCCGCCGATCTCTACGGCCCCTAGCTGGGTGTCCTCACTGCCGTCCGGGTAGTAGACGTTGAAGTCGACTGCTGAGGCGTTGTCGACCGCGGCCCATATCTCCACACGGCGAGGGGCCGTACCGGAGCTGCTGACAGAGTTGGTGGCGCTGTCGAAGGCGTTGGGCTGCACCTGGATGCCCGTGCTGACCGGGCTGCCCTGGCTCCCGGCGGCCTGCGCCGGCTCGCTGGCCGGCTGCCCCGAGGACGTGCAGTTGGGGGTGGCCGGGTAGTTGTTGGGCTGGTCGTCGAGACCGTAGTTGAACCCGTGCGCGGCATTGGCGCTCGCGGGGAACGACGGGGCGTTGGGGCTGCTCGACGAGGAACCGAGGCTGTTCGCCGGCTGGGTGTAGTTCGTGTAGGAGAGGCCCGATGTGCCCGGCCCCACGTTCTTGCCCGTGGCGAAGGAGTACTGCTGGGTCTCGCCACCGCCCGACAGGTTGTCGTCGGTGAGCATCCACGAGCACTCGACCGTTGGGCCCGAACCACCTCCGCTGATGTTTGCCCCCACGCTCACGGTCGGGGCGGAGCCGCTGGAGGCCGCCAACGCCACGCCCGTGCCCGACAGCATCAGGCTGGACATGGTGCCGACGGCCAGCAGAACCGAGGCTCCCTTGTAAAACACCCTCTTGGGTGCCTTGAGTGTCATCTTCTTTTTCTCCTTGTTTCGGCCTAACGACGGAGGAAGGGGCGGGCCGCGGGCCTCGTCGCTTCCTCCGTCAGCACCGGCGTCCTGCCGGCCCCGGGGCAAAGGTAAATTGCCATAAGGTCACCGGCAACGGCTGGGAGCACAAATGACCAAGCCTTAGCCTGCGAAATAAGCGCAACGACCCAACCCAAACTTGGCCAAGGGGGAGCGGGCTGGTCACCGGCCGCTGCCGTGCCCGTGTGGCGCCCCTCCGAAGCGGCGGCTGCCCGTCCCGGCCCAGGGCGGGCCAATTTCATCAATTTTGAGGGTTGCGAGGCCCTCGCGCCGGCCCATTCTCGGCTGTATGGGCTATTCCCCTTCACAGCTCGGTCGCCCTGCCCGCTCGTGGGGTGGCTGGCGCGGCGTGTACACAGCGCGTCGCCCGCGCTGGTGCCGCCTCAGGGCGGCCACCGCCGCGGTACTGGGCACATGGTTGCTCTCGGCCGTGGCCGGCACTCTGGGGAGCGCTGGCGTCGCCGCCTCGGCCCCATCCGGGGGCGCGGTTACGGTTCGGCCGGCGGCGCTTTCGGTCAGCGGGCCGACGATCTCGGTCACTTACGGCGCTGGCTTCCCAGGCCTCGGGCCTACCTACGCTGGGTTCGTCCACGGCGACTCGGCAGCTTCCCTGAGCGAGCAGGCGTCGTGCTCGACTACCGCCACCGCGACGAGCCCGCCTGGCCCTTACGCGGTGACCTGCAGCGGAGCGGTCGACCCCGATTACCAGATTTCCTACGTCCTTGGGACATTGACGGTGCTGGCGAGCCCCTCTGGCGTGGTGGCCACGAGCGCTCCGCCAGCGCCCGACGTGCCCGTGGTTCCTGTCGGGGCAACTACCTCCGTAGCTACCCGGCCCGTCCTTACTGTCAAGGCGCCGGACATGACCGTCAGTCAAGGCTCTTCGGTCCCAGCGTTGCTCCCGAGTTACTCGGGCTTCGTCGATGGTGCCAACGCCGCTTCTCTCACCAGCCAAGCGACGTGCCGGACAACCGCCGTGGCGGGGAGCCCAGTGGGCACGTACCCGGTCAGTTGCGCCGGGGCCAGTGACCCGAAGTACCTGATCTCCTACCTTGGCGGGACAGTGACCGTGGTGGCCCTGCAGGGCGGCACCAGGCCGGCGGACGTGACATCGGGCGGGAGCACACTGGCGCCGACGGCCGACGGGAGGGGGTGGTGGGTGCTCAGCAAGCGGGGTCGCGTGTCGTCGTTCGGGACGGCACCGTTATACGGGGCCGCGGCCGCCGGCAGGGGGCAGCCGCCGCCGGTCGCCATCGCGGCCAGTCTGGACAGCGGAGGGTACTGGTTGGCCACCGCGCGGGGAGACGTCTACAGCTTCGGCGACGCCCGCTTTTACGGTTCGGCCCTCCACCTCGACCTCGCCGGGCCGGTCGTCGCGATCGCCCGGACGGCCAATGGGAAGGGGTACTGGTTGGCCACGGCCCGAGGGAGCGTGTACAGCTTCGGCGACGCCCGCTCGTTCGGTTCGCTCGAAAGTGACCACGTGGCCGGTCGAATGGTAGCCATCGCCCCGACCGGTGACGGCCACGGTTACTGGCTGGTGAGCCGCCGGGGCGCAGTTTACGCCTTCGGGGACGCCGTGTTCGAGGGGTGCGAAACGGCGCCCAAGCCTAAGCACCCGGTGACCGGGATCATCGCCTACCAGGGGGGCACGGCTACGTCCTGGTCAGTTCAGCAGGCACGGCGACTCAGTTCGTAAAACGCTGAGCCGGCCGGTCCCCAGCCTGTTTGGGCCACGGTAGGTAGGTTAGGTAGGTAGGTGGTGCTTACCGCGCTGTGGGGACCGCCCGCCCGCGGGTAGGGGGAGCCCGCAGGCAGACGGCCCGTCCCGCCACGTGAGCTCGGAGAGAGGGGGTGGCTCCGTTGCGCTCCAGCGGGGTGGCGGGAAGACCGCTCGGTGCTACTGGGACCGGTTCCGGCCCTGGGTACTAGAGGAGGAAACCCGCCTCAGCCTCCCAGCTGAGGGGCTTACCGATCGGTCTCCTTTCGCCACCCCCTCATTGTTGGCCGCGGCCCTCAACGGCGCCTGAGGGCTAGCTGAGCTTCTCCTTAAAGCCGGGTCGCGGCTCCCTCGCAGCCGCGTCCAGGGCGGCGACCTTGGCGATCCGTCCAAGGTGGCTCGGACCGTACCCGCTCTGACGGCCAAGCGCTACCTGCATGCCCGCTTGAGCGCAACCGCCCTTCCCGTCTAGCCTGGGCTTGGCTGGTCGCGCCTCGGTCCTGTTGCTGGGCCTGTCGACGCCGCCCTCGGCTAAGGGCTGCTCTGCGGGACCGGTGACCGGCTGAGAGGGTGGTGGCAAGTTAGACCTGCAGTAACCAGCAACGACGATCGGCCAGGGGTACGCCTGAGTGGCGGTGCCGCAAGCGGTGGGCTCGCGCCGCCGCCGGCAGCCGGGCGAGGACGAGCGTCGCCGGTCGAGGAGAGCCGCTCCCGCCAGGGTTGGGCGTTCATCCGCCAAGGTATGGAAGGCCATTGGCGGATCCTGCTCACTTCGGTGCTGGCGGCGTTGATCTCGTCGGGAGCGGTCGCTACCATACCGCTCCTCCTCGGTGACGCCGTCGACGAAGGCCTGCTCGGCCATCGTTGGCGCCGCTTCGCCCTCTACGTGGGCGGCATCGCCGTCGCTGGCGCCGTCCAGGGTCTCGGGTCGGGCGCCCGGCGTTGGCGCAATGGGATCGCCTCGCGCCGGGTGGAGTCCGAGATGAGGCGCAGGTTCCACGACCACCTGCTCTCCCTGGACGTCGCCTATCATTCGGACGTCAACCGGGGCCAGCTCCTGTCCCGGGTCACCAGTGACCTGTTCCAGATCCAGGCGGTCGTGGCGTCGGCGCCGTTCTGGGTCGGCAACGCTGCCATGGCCATCGCTGTGGCGGTGATCCTCATCGTCACCAGCCCCTTGCTCGGGGGCGTCGCCCTGGTGGCGCTGCCGCTGGTGGCCGTCACGTCGCAACGGTTCTCCAAGAGGGTCCGGGAAGCGATCGCTGACCTCCAGCGTGAGCGCGGGGGGTTGGCCGGTGTGGTGGAGGAGACGATCTCGGGGGTGCGCGCCGTCAAGGGCTTCGGCGCCGAGCCCGTCATGGAGAAGCGCCTGGCTTCGGCGGCGGACGCGGTCATGACCCAAGCCATGCGGGTGGTGCGCACGAGGGCCAGGTACCTACCCAGGCTCAACACGGTGCCGATGCTCGAGCTCGCCGCCGTCAACTGGCTCGGGGGCTACCTGGTCCTCCATCACCGCCTGAGCGTGGGCATGCTGGTGGCTTTCAACGCCTACCTCGCCAGCCTCACTGGGCCCCTCCAGTCGATCGGGGCATACATAGTGATGGTCCAGCGAGCCGTCGTCTCCGGGTACCGCCTGAGAAGCATCATGGCGAGGCAGAGCGCGGTTCCCGAGCCCGTGCACCCCGTCCTGTTGCCGGCGGGCCCGGGTGCCGTTTCGTTTTCTGGGGTGAGCTTCGGCTATGGCCGCCCCCCAAAGTCCCCCTTCGTGGCCGCCGCGGGGAACGGTGCGGGGCAGGGCGCCGCCACCCCAGGCGAGCACCGACCCGCCACCCCAGGCACCTCTCAGTCCCAGCTCGTCCTGGACCGGCTGGACCTTTCCATCGCCGGGGGAGAGGTCGTGGCCCTGGTGGGCGCCACCGGCTCGGGGAAGACCACGATCTTGTCGCTGCTGGCCCGTTTGTACGACGCGACGTCGGGCGTGGTCGCGCTGGACGGGGCTGATGTCCGCAGCCTCAGCCTGGCGACGCTGCGCCAGGCGGTCGCGGTCGTCTTCGAAGACAGCTTCCTTTTCAACGACACCATTGCTGCCAACCTTCGGGTCGGCCGCCCGGAGGCCACGGAGACGGAGATGGCCCGGGCGGCCATGCTCGCCCAGGCCGATGAGTTCATCGAGGAACTGCCTCTCGGCTACGAGACGCCGGTCGGGGAGCGGGGGCTGTCCCTCTCCGGCGGCCAGCGCCAGCGCCTGGCCCTGGCCCGCGCCCTGCTCGCCGATCCGCGGGTCCTGGTCCTCGACGACGCCACCTCGGCCGTGGACGCGCCTCGCGAGCTCCAGGTGGTCCGTGCGCTCGCCGAAGAACGCTCGGACCGGACGACCATCATCATCTCCCACCGCCCGGCCACCATCGCCGCCGCCGACCGGGTGCTGCTGGTCGACGATGGGCGCGTGGTCGCCCGGGGCGCCCACGACGACCTGAGGGTCACTTGCCCCCGCTACCGCGAGGTCCTGGGCCTCGACAGCACAGACGTCGACAGCACAGACGTCGACAAGGTTGGCCACGGCGTGGGGACTGCCCCGGAAGGTCATCCAGGAAGGGCCGAGCGGTGCCAGGCATGAGCCAGCTGTCCCTTCGCCGGGCGCACAGGCGCCGAGCGGGCGCGGTGCAGGCAAGTGCGCAGCCGGGCGGCAATGAGCCCGGCTACCTCGGGCCGGTCATCTCGTCACTGCGCCCCTACCGCCGCCGTATCTCGCTCGGGGTGGCCACGGTCCTGGCCACCCTGGCCCCGGCCCTGGCCGGGCCGGCACTGGTGGGCTGGGCCATCAACGACGGGCTGGTGCGCCACCATTCGATGCGGATAGTCGAGATCGCCGGCGCCGCCTACGTGACCGTGGGCATCGCCTACTTCGTCCTCACCCGGGCCCAGACGCTCATGGTCTCGGGCGTCGGCGAGGCGTACCTGAACAACCTGCGCAAGCGCGTCTTCAGCCACCTCCTCGCCCAACCGCTCGCCTTTTTCGAGTCCGAGAGCTCCGGGCAGCTGCTTTCGCGTATGACCGCCGACATCGACGTGCTGGAGAGCCTGGTGCAGAGCGGGCTCTCCAGCTTTATCACGAGCGTCGGGCTGTTCATCGCCGTGATCGTCGTCCTTTTGGTGATGTCGCCTCTGCTGTGCGCGGTCGTCGTCGTCTCGCTGGTGCCGGCGGTGGTCGCCGCTACCCGCTACCGGGTGCGCTCCACCCGGGCCTACGGCGAGGTGCGGGAGCTGATCGGCGATGCCCTCGCCTCCCTCGACGAGCACTTGGCCGGGGTGAGGGTCGTCCAGGCGTTCCGCCAGGAGCAGGCCATGGTGCAGCGCTTCAAGGAAGTGAACAGGACCCAGCTCGAGGGGGAGCTGGCCACCGTCCGGCTGTCCTCCAGGTTCTTCCCCAAGATGGAGTGGTCCGGGGTGGGGTCTTCGGTGATGGTCCTGCTGGCGGGGGCGGCCCTGGTCCAAGCGCACCTGACGACGGTGGGCACGGTGGCCGCCTTCGTGCTCTACCTGGCCAACCTGTTCAACGCCATAACGAGCTTGTCGGCCCTTTTCGACCTGCTCCAGTCCTCGGGCGCCGCCCTCGCCACCGTCTACCGTCTCCTCGGGGTCGACCCTGCCATGGTGGACCCCGAGCGCCCCGCTCTCCTCCCCGAAAAAGGCACCCTGGAGCTGCGCTCGGTCGATTTCGCCTACCGGGTCAACCCCGACGAGGACCCCGAGAGCCTGGAGGAAAGGCTGGTGCTCGAGGGCATCGACCTTCGTATCGAGGCCGGGGAGCGCTTGGCCCTCGTGGGCCCCACGGGCGGCGGCAAGTCGACTTTGGCCAAGCTGGCAGGGAGGCTGTACGACCCTCTCGCCGGGTCGGTGCGCTTCGGCGGCGTCGACCTGCGCGAGGCGCTGCTCTCCCACATCCGGGAACGGATAGTCGTGCTGCCCCAGGAGGGTTTCCTCTTCCGGGGCACGGTCTTGGAGAACGTTGCCTTGGGCCGGCCAGGTGCCACCCCCGAGGAGGCACGGGCGGCCATCGCCCAGCTAGGCCTGGACAGCTGGGTGGCGAGCCTCCCCCAGGGGGAAGGGACCGATGTCGGCGAGCGCGGATCCCACCTGTCGGCCGGGGAGCGCCAGCTCGTCAGCCTGGCCCGGGCGGCGCTAACGGCACCGGCTGTGCTCATCTTGGACGAAGCCACCTCGAGCATAGACCCCGGCACCGAACGCCAGGCCGAGCTGGCGCTGGCCAAGCTGGCGGCCGGGCGCACCGTCATAGTCGTCGCCCACCGCCTGACCGCTGCCGAACGCGCCGACCGGGTCGCGGTGGTGAGGGACGGCGCCCTGGCCGAGGTCGGCAGCCACGAAGAACTGATAGAGGCCGACGGCCACTACGCCCGCTTGTTCGAAGCGTGGACCGGCGGGCAGCCCGATGGCTGACGCTAGCCTGGGCGGGGTGCGCCGGCTCCGAGAGCTTCGGCCAGCCCGACGGCGGAAAGCAGGGCCTCGGCCAGAGCCCGGGCGCAGCCAGGGTCGAGCTCGACGGCCACCCGCGCCGCCGGCCCATGAGCCGGGTTGAGGAAATCGACGTTGACCGTGTGCTCGGCCGGTGCGTGCACGGGGTGGTCGTAGTAAACCGACGCCTCCGCCAGGGGGAACCACCCGTCCGCGCCCTTGCCGCTGCTCGCCTTCAAGGCGACGTGCTCTGTGTGGTAGGTGCACACGGTCAGCGCCGGGAGGCCAGGTGGCGGCCGAAGAACCCGTCGACGCGCTTCCAGCCGTCCACCGCCGCCTCCACTCGGTAAGAAGGCCGGTCGACGTCGAAGAAAGCGTGGCCCGCTCCCGGGTAGGAGTGGAACTCGTAAGCCTTGCCCTTGGACTCGAGCTCCTTGCCCAGGATCTCCACTTCTTCGGGGGAGGGGAACTTGTCTTCCTCCCCGAACAGCCCGAGGAGAGGGCAGGAAAGCTCCTTCGTCCGGTCGAGCAGGGCTGCCATCTGTAGCGGGAAGCC
>JBOGGK010000045.1:0-4758 GCA_050744045.1 Acidimicrobiales bacterium
CCGCCGGGTCACGGTGCCCGGTTTCTACGACGACGTCCGCGAACTGAGCCCTGAAGAGAGACGCTCGCTCGCTTCCCTCCCGTTCGACGAAACAGAGTTCTGCCGCAAGGCCGGCGTCGCCTACCTCGAAGGCGAGAAGGGCCGCAGCCCCCACGAACGGACCGGGAGCCGGCCAACGGCCGAAGTCGTCGGGATCCACTCCGGTTACGGCGGGCCCGGCATGAAGACCATCGTGCCCGCCACGGCCAACCTCAAGGTCGCCTTGCGCCTGGTCCCCGACCAGCAGCCAAGCCGGCTTGCCGCCGCCTTCCGGGACTGGGCCAGTCGGAAGCTACAAGGGGGGGTCGAGGTATCGGTGACGCTCTTCGGGGGCGTGGCCCCCGTCCTGACCCCCCTCGACCACCCCGCGGTCCGGGCCCTTAGCCAGGCGGTCGAGCGCGTGTGGGGCAAGCCCCCGCTGTTCGAGCGCAGCGGAGGTAGCGGGCCCGAGGAGGCCCTCGGGCGGGTGCTCGGGGCGCCCGTCATCTTCCTCGGCGTCGCTCTACCCGAGGACAACTTCCACGCCCCGAACGAGCGCCTCGACCTCGGCCAACTCTGGCGCGGCATCCTGGCCGCGGGTGAGCTGCTGGTTGGGCTGGCGACGCCCGGGGCGGCACGGTGAGCAAGCGGCTTGGAGGCAGGGACCTGAGCGGGACAGAGGTGTGAGCTCCAAAGGCGGAGGCGCCCCCGCCAAGCCCGGCCGCAAAGCTGCCCAACCCGGCCGCAAGCACAGGGGGGGGGCGGGGCCGCTCGAGTTGGCCCCAAGCACCCGGCGGTGGCGCTTGGCGCCGGCGGACGCGCACGAGTGGATGAGCTTCGAGGACCCGGTGGAACGGCGCACGTGGCGTTTCGACGTGACCTTCCTCCTGTCTCACTGGGAGTGCATTTACGGGCGGGGGTGCCAGGGGGTGCTTACTGGCCTAGCGCCGGAGATGGCCGAGGGGTGTTGCTCCTACGGCGCCCACTTCACCGATGCCGAGGACGAGGCGCGGGTCAAGGCGGCGGCCAGGACCCTGAGCCCCGAGCAGTGGCAGTTCGCCGAAAAGGGGCGCCGTGGAGGCGTCGCCCGCCACCGGGCCGGGCAAACCACGATCACGAGGTTGGTGGAGGGTGCTTGCATCTTTCTCAACCGCCCAGGGTTCCCTGGCGGGCCGGGCTGCGCGCTGCACCGGGCGGCGCTCGAGCGCGGCGAAAGCCCGATGGCGCTCAAACCCGATGTCTGCTGGCAACTGCCGCTCCGCCGCGAGGACCAGACCAACCAGGACGGGTCGGTGACCTCCACCGTCTGCCAATGGGAGCGTGCCCACTGGGGCGCGGGCGGAGACGAGTTCGCCTGGTGGTGCACGGAAGCTCCCGAGGCCTTCCGGGGACGGGAGCCCGTGTGGCGGCACATGCGTGCGGAACTGCTGGCCCTGGTCGGGCCGGACGTGCTCGCGCTCCTCCAGCCGTACCTGGAGGAACGCGAGCGCGCTGGCGCTGTCCTCCCCCACCCCGCCGTAAGGCCGGGGGGCAGTGACAGGTCCTCCTCCAAAGGGACTCCTGTCTGACCATCTCGCCGTCCCGGGCGGTTGCCCGCACTGGCGCGAAGTCCGGCCCGGAGGGGTCGAGGTTGAACACCAGCCGGTCGGGCTGCTCGGGGCCGGGCCGGGTCGTGGACCGGGGGTGGGGACGTGGGTGCGGGCGGTACTGAGTGGATCAGAGCCTCACCGGCCCCACCTCTATCCTCACCCGGGCCGTTGGCCGCCCCGCCGCGCTCAGCGCATCGGCCAGCGTGGCGTTGTCGGGTGCCCTGACTACCCAACGGCCCTCGTTCACACGGACCAGATGGAGCCCGAGGTTCCCCTCCAGACCTGGGTCACGGCCGGTCCTCGTCCCTCCGTCGTCGGCCCCGCCCCCCGTGGCCTGCCCTGTCAGCCTCCGTGCGAGCTCGTCGGCACCCGGCCCGGCAACCACGGCCACGGCGCCGAACGGCGGCAGCTCGAGCGCCTGCCGCACGGGCCTTTCCGAACGGGCAAGGCGGCCCGGGTCGGCGAGCACGACGGCCGAGATCACGGGGTGGGACGGTGCCCTCGTCTGCACGAGGACCTGCCCGCCGCCGGGGCGGGCTCCGAGCAGCCGTGAGGCCCGGGCGAGCAACGCGAGCGCCTCCTCGCCGGCCCGGTAGCGAGGAGCCAAGAGCTCCTGGTCGAAGTCCAAGAAAGCGACGACATCGACACCGCCGCGGCGCCGCAGGTCGGCATCCCGGTACAGGACCGCCTCCGTACCCACCAGCACCGGCGTGTCAGGCAGCGGCCCGTCGCCGCCGGCGACCTCCCCGGCCCGCCTCCCCGCCAGGGCCTCGAGCTGTTCCCGCACCCGGCTGACCCCCAGCTTCAGCAGCCGCAAGGCGTCGGACCCGCACGAGGCGCACACGACGGGTCGACTGGCGTAGCAGCGCCGGCAGGACAGCTCGTTGGCTTCCTGGGCCACGGGCCCGCCGCAGTGCTCGCAAGTGGCCAGCTCCCCGCAAGCCGAACAATCGAGCAGGACGGCCCGGCCCTTGCGGTTGAGTACGCAGACGACCCGCCGCTCCTCCCGAAGGGCCCTTACCAAAGCCGGCGAATACAGCCCCGAGCGGGGATCTTCCCGACGGCGGTCGACGGCCCGGACCGGTGCCCATCCCGCTCGTTCGTCCGAGCGGCTGAGCAAGTGGACCCCGTCGGCCGCCTCCAGCAGTTCGAGAGTCGGGCACGGCGTGAGCCACAGGCACGGTGCGTGCGCCCGGCGAGCACGCTCCGCTGCCACCGTCGCCGCGTCCCACGTAGGAGCCTGTTGCTGGACCAAGCTCTCGTCATGGGCGTCGAGGACCACCACTGAAACGAGTCCCGGGCAAGGGCCCCACACGGCCGCCCGTGCCCCGATCACGACCTGGGCACCCGCCCGGGCCTGCGCCCAGGCGCCGGGCAAGAGGGCAACTGGCACACCGAGGTTGTGCAGGGCGGCGCAGCCCGCCTCGGCCCTGGACGTGGTAGGGGTGACTACCAGCACCGGGCCGCGTTCGGCGGCAGCCAGGACCACGTCCATCGCCGGCCAGGCCGGCGGTACCCGCAGGACCTGCGGCCCCGGGCGCCAGGCTTGGGAGACGAGCTCCCTCACCGCGGCCGACCTGTGGCCCGCACTGCGGCCCGCGCCGGGGCCCGCACGGTGGGCTCCCGCAGCCGGTAGCTGCCCACCCGCAGGTAGCCACCGCGGAGGGGGTAACTCCCGTACAAGCGTTTTCGCCGAAGCCGTGACCAGCAACCACCTGCGCCGGCTGGCCCAGCGCCAGGCGGCCCATCGGGCCAAGGCGAACAGCTCCGGCTCCGGCCCCCAGCCGAGCACTTTTACTAACGCCCGCAACGAGACCGTGGCCGGGGGGTCGACCGGGTAAGCGCTCACCCATCCCCTCACCTTGCGGCCTTGCAGGGGGATCTGCACCAGCGAACCCTCGTGGAGAGGGCCGGCCATGGCTCGGGGTACCAGGTAGTCGAGGTCCCGGTCGAAGCCGGCGACGTCGGGCACTACCCTCGCGACGAGGTCCTCGGCTACAGCCCGACGGCCTGCTTGAAGTCGGCCAGCCGGCTGGTCACCTCCCATGTGAGCTCCTTGTCGGACCGGCCGAAGTGGCCGTAGGTGGCGGTCCGGCGGTAAATGGGCCGGCGCAGGTCCAGGTCCCGGATGATCGCCGCCGGGCGGAGGTCGAACACCTCCTGGACCGCCTTCAGGACGACGTCGGGGTCGACCCGCTCGGTCCCGAATAGCTCGACCATCAACGACACTGGCCTGGCCACCCCAATGGCGTAGGCGATCTGCACCTCGCACCGGCGGGCGGCGCCGGAGGCTACGACGTGCTTGGCCACCCAGCGGGCGGCGTACGCGCCGGAACGGTCCACCTTGGACGGGTCCTTCCCCGAGAACGCCCCGCCGCCGTGCCGTGCCGCCCCCCCGTAGGTGTCCACGATGATCTTCCGCCCCGTGAGGCCGGCGTCCGCGCTCGGCCCCCCGAGCTCGAAGCGCCCCGTCGGGTTGCACAGGATCTCGAAGTCGTCCTCGGCGTACTCGGGGGGGATTATGGGGAAGACGACGTGGTCGCGGAGGTCGGGCTTGAGCAAGGTCTCCAGGTCGACGGCGGGGCGGTGCTGGGCGGACACCACCACGGTCTTCAGGCGGACCGGCCGGCCGTCTTCGTACTCGAAGGTCACCTGGGTCTTGCCGTCGGGGCGCAGGTAGGGCAGCACACCGGCCTTGCGCACCTGCGCCAAGCGGTGAGCCAACCGGTGGGCCAGCCATATCGGCGCGGGCATCAGGTCCTCGGTCTCGTCGCACGCGTAGCCAAACATCATGCCCTGGTCGCCGGCACCCTGGCTGAACAGGGCGTCCTCCCCGCTCACCCCGTGTCGGACCTCGTAGGCGTTGTCGACACCCATGGCTATGTCGGCCGACTGCTGGCCGATGGACACCGCCACCCCGCACGTGAGCCCGTCGAAACCCATCTCGGAGCTGGTGTAGCCGATGGACGAGACCACCTCGCGCACCATCTGGGGGATCTCCACGTACGCGTCGGTGGTTATCTCCCCCGCCACAACGACGAGGCCCGTGGTGAGCAGTGTCTCGCAGGCGACACGGGCCAGGGTGTCCTGCTCCAGGATCGCGTCGAGGATGGAGTCGGAGATCTGGTCCGCCATCTTGTCCGGGTGGCCC
>JBOGGK010000046.1:0-2792 GCA_050744045.1 Acidimicrobiales bacterium
GTCCTGGCGTCGGCTGGCGGTTACCTCCCGAGCCTGGTCCCGCCGGTGCCGGATGTCCATATTTCGGTCGTGGGCGTTTCGCTGGTTGAACAGGGGCCGCCGCAGTGAGCCCGCTCGAGCGGACGAGGTCACGGGAGCGCGGGTCGTCGACCCCGTTCAGCCTCGTCCTGGGCCTCGGGCTAATAGTGCTGCCGGTGATGGTGCTCGTGCTCGTCCTGCCCACTTGGGAGCAGCGGGCCGTCGATGCCAACGACGCCGCCCGCGACGCGGCCCGTGCCCTCGTAGTGGCCGACGACTGGGCCGACGGCGTCGCCTCCGCCGACCAGGTCGTCGCCCAGGCGGTGCGCAACGACGGCCTCCCGGTCAGCGATATGAGCGTACGCTGTTCGGGTTCCCTGGTCCCTGGTGGCCAGGTCGTTGCCGTCGTCACCGTCGTGGTGCCGGTGGGCGAGATCCCCGGCCTCGGGCTCGTCGGGGCCCTGCATTACCGCGTCAGTTCCACCGAGCACGTCGATTCCTACCGGGCGTCGACGGCATGAGGCGCCCGGGAGCCTTCAGGCGGGGCGTGGTTCGCGTCGGCGGGCGGGGCGACCTGCGCAATAACGAACCGGGCCAGGCTCGCAACAACGACCGGGGCGACGCCATGGTCGTCTGGTGCTTGTTGCTGGCGGTCATGCTCCTACCCCTCGGCGGCCTCTCGGTCGACCTTTGGCACGGGATCGCCGCTCAGGGCCAGCTCCAGGCGGCGGCCGAGGACGCCGCTGCGGCCGGATCTTCGGGCATCGACGTGGGCCTCTACCGGCAGAGCGGGTGTATTGCGCTCGACCCCGCTACAGCCACGGCGTTGGCCCAAGCCAACCTGGAGGCACAGGCGGGGCTGCCCCCGCTGGCGGGGTCCAGCATCGAGGTGAGCGCCGGTGGCTTCGAGATCTCGGTCACGTTACGTGAGGACGTCCGCCTCACGTTGCTCTCGCTCGTGGAGGGAGACCGTCCCCTCGTGGTCGCGGCTACCGCCACCAGCCGGCCGGAAGGTTCGCTCCCGGGGAGGGGATGCCCGTGAGGGCGGTGCACTTTTGGCGGCTCGTGGGGTTGGAGGCGCTCGCTTTTGACCGCGCCCGGCATCGAGGCCGGCTCGGACGAGTGGGGCTCGTGGCGACGAGCGCGGTCGCCCTCTGGTTGCACCAACGGCGCGTGCACCCCGAAGCTGAGGCTGTGTGCCTCCTCTCCCCCCGTCCCGTACGCGCCCTGGCGAGCGGCGTCGTCTTAGTGGTGGCTGCCATCTCGTTGGCTGCGTTGCCCGGTCTCGCTGGCGTTCTCGCCACGGCCGTCTTCCTGACCGGCCTGGCCTCTCTGGCCGTCGGCCCGCTCAAGGCGTTACCCGCAACGGTGCGCTTGCGACGTCAGTCCCCGCCGGGACACCACGTCTACTTGCATTCTCTGGCCAGCTCGCGCCCGGGCGCGGGTGCCGAACTGATGGGCTCCGTCATCGGGGAGGCGGACAGCCGGGGATGGTCGCTCCTGCTCGACGCTGCCGGGCCTGAGCTAGTGCATTACTACCAGCGCTTTGGCTTTCGGCGGCGAGGTGGTGCCGTAGTGGTGCCTGGCGGCCCCCGGCGCATCCGCATGTGGCGCCCCGCTAGGGCCGTCGTGCCGCCGAGCCTTGAGGTCCCTGCACCTGCCTGCGAGCTCGAGCACACAAGGAGGCCATGATGCGCTCCAGCCGTCTGCGTGGTTACCTCGACGCCTTCGGCGTCCTCATCTGCGAATTGGCGCTGCTCGGCTTTTTCGTGAAGTCGGGCCGCCTCCTCGGGACTGTGCCGCTGGCGCACTTGGCCAGCTGGGCGCAGACGGCGGGGGCTGAGCGAGTGCTGACCGCCTTGTCCCGGCTTTTGGGGCTCGTGGTCTCCGGCTGGCTGCTGGTCAGCACTTGCTGCTACGCGGTGGCGGTGATCACCGGTAGACGGGGGCTGCTGCAGGGGGCACGCCTCGTGACGTTGCCGTTCGCACGGCGGGCGATGGATGCTTTCGCAGCCGTCTCGATGGCCGCATCGGCGGTCGGCGCTTCGGCCGGTGCTGCCAGTGCCTCTTTGCTGGCCAGCAACAAGGCCGCCGCCCGGCCCGCCCCTCTTGCCGGCCCGGGAGCATCGGCTGCCCCCGTCCCGAGCGGCGCCGGCAGTGGTCCCGCCGCCCGGCCGGTCCTGGGCGCAAAGGTCCCTGGCGACGCGGATCGTGCACGCCTGGGCGCCGTCCCTGGTGCCCAGGGTCACCCGCAACCGTCACCTGGCCGGCTCGCACTCGACCGGTCGGCACTCGACAAGCCGGCACGGGTCAGTGCCACCGCGCTTGGGCGCCACTTCCCTCACCCCGGCGCGGTAAGGCATGTACCGCCGCCGCCCCGACCATCGCCTGCGGAGCTCGGCCCGCTGGGCACCGATGCCCAGGTGCCCAGCGTGGAGAACGGCTTTGCCGGCCTGTCCCCGGGCACCAAGGTCGTAGTCGTCCAACCAGGGGACTGCTTGTCGGTCCTGGCCGAGCGGCACCTGGGCGACTGGCGGCTCGATACCGCGATAGAGGCGCTCAACTTCGGCCGCCTGCAGCCCGACGGGCGGGCGCTGGTGGACGACCACTGGATCTACGTCGGCTGGGTCTTGGTCATGCCTCCCGACGCCGTCGGGACGTTGGTAGTGGGCAGCCATGCCAGTCCCGCAGCGCCACGTGGGAAGCCGGCGACGCCATCGGGCGCCTCCCTCACACCGCCGTCGCCAGCCGACCAGGTTGCGCCGCCCCTGGGC
>JBOGGK010000047.1:0-2652 GCA_050744045.1 Acidimicrobiales bacterium
CCCGGAGATCCATCACTGTGAGCCCGCCATCCGCCAGCAATGCCGGCATGGCCGGGCGGACGGGGGGCAGAACTTGACGAAATTGTCGTCCGGTTCCACACGACGTCGAGCGAGCCCGCCTGGTGGCCCCCCCACCACGGGCGGGCAGAACGGGGCATCCCCCGCGGTGGCGGGCCGCAAGGTCTGGGGGACAACCGCACCGGCCGTGGCGCCCGCGCCCAGTCGACGATGATGACCATCATCCGGACCGCCGCTCAACGTGGCGTCGGCGCCGTCAACCCCCTAGCGGCACGGGCCTGCCGGCCGACCCCGGGCTCACGATCCTGCTCGGCTGAGCCCACGACCCCAAACCATCAGGGAGACAAGCAACCCACAAGGGCTTTTGAGCGCCCGATACCAACGCGTCCGAGAATGCTCCAGATAAGTACGGCATCTTTATCGAGGGCAGGAGCAGTCTGGGGATATATTTCTAGTCACTACTATAGAAAAGTGGTAAGATTAACTCAAGAACCGAAAAGGAGTGGGCTATGAGGTTGCAGGTGTTCGATGGTCATCCCTTCTGGTCCGGCCCACGGAGTAAGACGTGTGCAGCCTCCGAAGCGGCGTTGCTTTCAGCTACGAAATAGCAAACCCTTCCGGGCGTCGTCTAGGCCGGGAGGGTAGCGATTGGCGGTCGTTCTGGCATCAGGTGCACGCCACTACTTGGCACTACGGTAGGCGCCCGCTTAGAGGGAGCTGCGCCCCATCCCGGGGAGTGAACCCAATATCCGCCACGCCGGCCCGACCTATAGGGAGAGGGACTCGAACGTGAGTGGTAAGCAGAATCGAACCGACTGTGTTAGCCCACGGAACAGCCGTCCCCGGACGGGTTCTGTCGTCGCTGTCCTACTGGTCGAAGAGCACGTACTGATGCGGCAAGGAGTAAAGCTGCTTATCGAAACAGGGCCAGATATGGTCGTGTGTGGAGAGGTATCGACCGTTGCAGAGGCCATCCACGGGCCATGGGAACCCGACGTCGTCCTCCACGGTCTACTGCTGCCGGACAAAATGGGCCCCGCTGTCGTGATCGCTCTCCGGACGCGGTTCCCGCGTGCGCGGCTCGTGGCGTTGACGCGGCTCGACACCCCTGTCTACGTCCACCTCGCTGTCAGCGCCGGGGACAGCGGTTTTGTCCTAAAGTCCGCCACTCCCGGCGAACTGATCGAGGCCGTCCGCAAGGTTGCCCGTGGCGAGCGGTGGGTGCAGCCCAGCCTGGGCGCTCTGCTCGCTCGCTGGGACGAAATCCCTCGCCGTCACGAGCGGAGTTCGGCCTGGGGCCTCACGCGCCGCGAGCAAGAGGTGCTCGAGCTCCTCGCGCTCGGCCACACTAATGCAGAGGTGGCGGAGGACCTGGGCGTCGCCCTCCGTACGGTCGAAGCACACCGGGCGCATCTGATACAAAAACTCGGCTTGCGGACCAGAGCCGAGATAGTCAGGTTCGTCAACCAACAGCATCTGGGTACAATTAGCTTCTGAACCCCTGATCAGCTATGCTGCTCCTCCGGGCGAGTGTACCCCCGGTCCGTATTGCCGCCAGCCGTCAGCCGGGCCCAGGCGTTTTCTATGGCGGGCCCCATCCGAGGTGCAGGCGGAGGCGGGCTGCCCTTACGATAATGGCGTCCGCGTGACGGCTCGCCAGCGCCGGAGGCCTGGCAGGAAGGAGGCACAAGTGGCCCTGAGTAAAGAATCGGGCCCCGGCTACGGGGCGGTCATACCGCCCGACGTGTACGACCCCGCGGTCAACGCTCTGCGGTTCTTGGCCGTCGATGCCATCAACCGGGCCGGTTCCGGGCACCCCGGTACGCCCCTGGACATCGCCCCGGTCATCTACCGGCTCTACACCCGTCACCTTCGCCACGACCCGGCTGACCCTGGTTGGCCGGACCGAGACCGCTTCGTGCTCTCTGGCGGCCACGCCTCCATGGTCCTCTATGGGGCGCTGCACCTGGCGGGTTACGACGTCGGCCTGGACGACATCCGCTCGTTCCGCCAGGCGGGTTCCCGGTGCGCCGGCCACCCCGAGAGAGGCCTCCTGCCCGGGGTCGAGGTGACCACCGGCCCGCTCGGCCAAGGGGTCGCCAATGGGGTCGGCCTGGCCATGGCCGAGCGGCTCCTCGCCGCTCGGTTCAACACCGACAGCTTCAACGTGGTGGACCACCGCACGGTTGTCGAGTGCGGCGACGGGGACCTCATGGAGGGTGTCGCCTCCGAAGCGGCGTCGCTGGCGGGCCACCTCGGGCTGGGCAAGCTCACCTTGGTCTACGACGACAACCGGGTCAGCCTGGACGGGCCGACCGATTGGGCGTTCACCGAAGAGGTGGGGGCTCGTTTCTTGGCCTACGGCTGGCACGTGGTACGCCTTTTCGACGTCGACGACCTGGGCGCCGTGGACCTGGCCATGCGCCAGGCGGCCGCCGAGACCGAGCGGCCCACCATCGTCGTCATGCACTCGCATATAGGTATCGGCACCCCCATCCACGACGACCACCGTGCCCACGGCTCCCCGGTCGGCGCCGAGTACGCCGAGGTCGCCCGCCGGCTCCTGCACTGGCCACACCCGCCCTTCGAGGTCCCCGAGGAGGTCTATGCCACCTGGCGCTCCCAGGTGGCCGA
>JBOGGK010000048.1:0-1705 GCA_050744045.1 Acidimicrobiales bacterium
GTCCAGGACCATCCCGCCTGCGGCCGCCGCCACCGGCAGCGGGGCGCACCGGTAGGCCGCCACCAGCGCGTCGAGCTCCACGTCTGCCCGCCACGGGTCGTGGTGGAAGAGCACCAGCTGCCGGGCCCGTGCCCGCACCGCCAGGCCGAAGGCATAACCAACTGAGCTGTGGCCAAAGGAGCCCCGGGTGGGAAGTTCCTCGTCGGTGTACTGAGCGTCATGGAAAACGATGTCGACCTGCCGGGCGAGGCAGACGAGCGCATCTGGGTACTCGCCGAGCCCCTCGGGCCCGGGGCCGAGGCTCGTGGGCCAGTGGTCCGGGACGTAGGCCAGCCGGGCGGTCCCGTCGGAGACCCGGTAACCGAACGTCCGGCCGCCCTTGTGCTGCACCTCCTCGGCCACCACGGCGAAGCCCTCTATGTCGTACTCGCCCGGTTCGAGGGCGTGAAAGCGCCAGCTGCCGCGTAGTTGGCCCGGCCTGATGGGAAAGTGCGGTGGCGACATGGCCCGGGCCAGGACGTCCTCGGCCGCGGTACCGGGCCCCTGGCCGGGGAGGTACAGGTGCGCCGCTGCCTCTGGGTGGTCGCCGGCCCGGAAGAACGGGAGGCCCTGGGTGTGGTCCCAGTGCAGGTGGGTGAGCATTATCGTGCCCCGGAATGGCTCCTGGCCGAGCAGCGGGCTCACTTCGCGTATACCCGTCCCCGCGTCGAGCACGAGCGTCGGGGGCGCGCCATCGTGGGCCAGTGCAAGGCAGGAGGTGTGGCCCCCGTAGCGGACAAACTCGGCGCCCGGCGAGGGGGTAGACCCCCGGGCCCCAAGGATGTGGACGCGCACCCGCCCATTCTGGCGGCGGTTAGGGGACCAGGGCGACCTTGCCGTGGGCCCGGCCGGAAGCCAGAGCCTGGTGGGCCGCCCCGGCGTGGGCAAGCGGGTACGTGGCGGCCAGGAAGACCCGTAGCCTGCCATCGCCGGCGAGGCGGGCCAGCTGGAGGCGCGCCGCCGCGCGGATGTCGCTACCGGGGTCGGCTCCAGGCCCACCACCGAGCGCCTTGATGCCGGTCGCCTGGGCCCGCTCGAAGGCGACCAGGGTGGCGATGCGCCCCCGGTCCGCCACCAGGGCGAGCGAGGTGTCGATGGCTTCCCCCGTCCCCGCGATGTCGATCGCGGCATCTGCCCCGCCCGGGGCCAGCGAACGCGCCCGCTGGAGCAGCCCGTCGCCGTAGCTGACCGGCTCGGCGCCCAACTCGCGGAGGCGCTGGTGGTTGGCCTCGCTGGCCGTCGCGATCACCTGCACCCCGTCTTTGACCGCCAGCTGTACCACCATGAGCCCCACCCCACCCGAAGCGCCATGCACCAAAAGCGTGTCACCAGGGCCTGCCTTGACGGCGTGAAGGGCGTGAACGGCGGTAACGCCGGCCAGCATCAGCCCGCTCGCCTCTTCGAAGCCGATGTTAGCCGGCTTGTGGACCACGTTGGCCGCTGCCGTCACCAGGGCGCTGGCGTAGGCGCCGCCGACAGGGTAGGCAATGACCTCGTCGCCTTCCCGCAAGGGGCCGTCCAGGGCGCCGTCGCGGGCTTCCACCACTACCCCGGCAACCTCAAAGCCGAGGCGCATGGGGAGCTTGGAAGGGTCGGCACCGGGACCACCGCGATAGAGCTTGTAGTCGATGGGGTTCACACCCGCCGCCCTCACCTCGACCAGCAC
>JBOGGK010000049.1:0-4411 GCA_050744045.1 Acidimicrobiales bacterium
CCACACCACCTGGTGTGGTCGGCCACGCCTCCCCGGTTCGGTAAGCCGAGGTCATGCCGTCGGGCGCCAACAGATTTTTGACCCGGTACAGCTTCGGACGTAATGACTATGTCGGGGTGTCATAGGCAGGCGGAGCATCCCACTTGGACAGGTCGAATAAACCTGTTCTCAATGAGGATTTGTGCTCGCGCCTGATACGTGGGCTGCGCACCACCGCTGCGCCCAGACGGCTGGCGGCGCTTCGGCCCTGTTCAGATGACGGGGACGCCCTGCTCTTCTACGAGGCGGCGCAGGTGCTCGAGGCACCGCCCTCTTGTAGGGCCGATCGAGCCGACCGGCATTTGCAGCAGCTTGGAGAGGTCCTTGTACCCCAAGGGGTCGTCGGCGATAAGAAGAGAAAGCAGTTCCTGGCAGCGCGGCTTCAGCTTGGCCCACGCTGCTCGCAGCACCACGTCGCGTTCTTCGGCTATCGGGCGGGCGTCGGGTTCGGGGAGGTGGCGGTCGGGCATGTTCGCCAGCATCTGGTCTGCACCGGAATAGTACTTCGACGCCCGCCTGAGCAGGTGCAGGCTCTCGCGCCGGGCCGTCGTCGCCAGCCAGCCGCCGACGCGCTCGGGCTGCTCGATGCGGTGCAGGTTCTCGACGAGCCTCAACCAAGTGGTCTGCTGGAGCTCGGCGACATCTGCCGGGTTCAACCGGTAACGCCGGCCGGTCGCCGCGATCATCCCGCCAAAACGTGAGACGAGCTCTTCCCAAGCCCGAGGGTCGCCGTCGCCGGCCCGTTGTACCAGCGTGGCCACCGAGGCGGTCTGCAGGTTTGCCGAGACGCGCCCCGACGGTTTGCGGCCCGGCATGTCATCGGCCGGGGCATCCGGAGCTTGACCACCCGCCTCGTCGTCGTCATCGTTTCTCAGGTCGATAAGGGCGCTTTTGGCCGGGGCAGCTTTACTGAGGGAGGTGGATGTCGAAGGCACGAGGAAGAGGTTATTTGCTGGGAGCGTGGCGCGAAAGGCGCCGTCACGAGCTGTCAACGGTCAGCGTTGCCGCCAACACGTTTAGCGTGGATGGGCCGTCCAACCCATTCGCTTTAGCGCGTATTTCAACCGGTCTCGCTGACCCGCCGGCGCGCTGTACCCGCTAGTGCAGAGGCCGCCTAATTTCTCAAAAGCGACATTTCCACCATTTTGGCCGCGGTGGCAATGCTGTTGTCGCTGACGGTGGCCGCCGGCGCACAGCTCGAGAGGCGGGCGACGACATTGCCGCCTGGGCGTCGCTTGTGCGTATTTCAGCGAGCTACACGGGGCTCCGTGTCAGGCGATGGTTGCCGTCAGCGTGATAGGGCTCGGGCCCTGGGGCCTGTGCGCCTTGGAGCGCCTGGTAAACGAGGCCCGCGGCACACCCGAGGTGGGACTGGAGGTGCACGTCGTCGAGCCCGGTCACCCGGGTGGCGGCATGTACTCCGAGCCCCAGCCCGATTACCTGGTGCTCAATACCCCCTGCGGCCAGCATTCGATGCACCCGTTCCCCGAGCGCTTGGACGAGGCGGGCCAAGGCCGAGGCTTTTACGAGTGGGTGACAGCCAGCGGTTACCGTTGGTACGGCGACCAGTGCCGTCGGTCGGGCCCGGCCGGCCAAGGCCGGACCATCACCCCCCACGATTTCCTCCCCCGGCGCCTGATGGGGCAGTACCTCGAGTGGTTTTACGAGTCACTCGTGTCTGCGCTGCCCCATAATGTCGTAATTGTCCACCATCGCGGGTGTGCCATCGACGTTGAGCCGACGTCCGAAGGCGGCGAGAGGGTCCACTTGGACGGCGGCCGCTCGTTCGTCGTCGACCACGTCATCGTCACTACCGGCCACACCGAAACCAAGCCCGACCACGGCCTCGGTTCGTTGGTGACCGCGCCGTACCCGCTCGAAGGCTACCTGGGGTCGACCAGCGCGCACGAAAAGGTCGCCGTGGAGGGCATGGGGCTCGTGGCGCTCGACGTCGTGACTGCGCTCACCGTCGGCCTGGGCGGGCGGTACACGGCCGAGCCCGGCGGCCGGCTCCGCTACCACCCGAGCGGCCGCGAGCCGTCGTTGTACCTGTTCTCCCGTAGCGGTTTCCCCTATTGCGCCAAGTCGTTTGGCGCCACCGACCCCATGGGCGATTACCGGCCGGCTATATGCACCTTCCCAGCCGTCGCCGCGCTGGCCGACGGCGGCGCTCCCGGTCGTAAGCGCCGGATCGACGCTCGCCAGGAGCTGCTGCCGCTCGTGCTCGCCGAAATGGAGCTGTGCTACTACAGCCGTGCCGCCCAGCTCGACAGCGGCCTTGGCGCCGGCGAGCAGGTCCGGGACAACCTCATAGAGGCGTGGGCGGCGGGGACCTTCGCCGAGGAGCGTGACCGGCTCGGGGCGCGCTACGGCGCCTTCGACGCCAGGGCGCACCTTTTCGCCGGTGAGGGGCTGCGCTACCGCGACAGCGAGGACTACGAGGCCGAAGTCTACGCAACGGTGGCCGAAGACACTCGCCACGCCCTGGTCGAGGGGGGCGGCAGCCCGGTCAAGGCCGCCCTGGAGACGCTGCGGGCGCTACGGGACACGATGCGCCGTGCCGTCGAGTGGAAGGGCCTCACCCTCAGCTCCCACCTCGACTTCTTCGCCAACCTGCACAACCGCTTCGCCCGCCTGGTGGCCGGGCCGCCCGCCTTCCGGTCCCAGCAGCTGCTGGCGCTGGTCGACGCGGGCATCGTGAAGATGCCCTTTGGGCCTTCCCCAGAAGTGCTCCCCACCCCCGATGGCCGGGCGCTGGTCCGCTCGACGCAGCTCGAGCACCCCTTCGAGGTGGCTGCCGACCGGTTGGTCAGGGCCCATCTCGACCTGCCCTCCATATCGCCTTCGACGTCGCCGTTGCTGGCCAACCTGGTACACCGTGGCCGCCTGCGCCCGCTCGATTTCGACGGGACGCCGGTCGGTAGCATCGACTTGGACCAAGACTGCCACCCGATAGGGGCAAAGGGCAGGGTGCAACCCCGCCTGTGGGTCTTCGGGGTGCTCACCGAAGGGGTGCGCTATTTCACCTTGTACATACCTTCGCCCAAGAGCCGGGCCCGGGCGTTCCTGGACGCCGGCGCCTGTGCCCACACCATCCTTGGCCGCGGCGCCGGGACGCGCATCGCCGGGGCGGGCACCGCTTTCCCCGGCGCCGGGCGGCCCGCAGAGGCGCTCCGGATCGCCCTGGTGAACAACATGCCCGACGGCGCCTTCGAAGAGACCGAGCACCGTTTCCGCCACCTCGTCGAAAGCTGCCCCAGCGTCGCCGCGCGGGTGGAGTGCTTCACGCTCCCCGGGGTCCCGCGCGGGCCGGTGGCCCGACGGCGCATCGAGGAGGCCTACGGCGAGCTCGCCGACCTCTACGACAACCCGCCCGACGCTCTTGTCGTCACGGGCGCCGAGCCCAAAAAAGCCGAGCTGACAGAGGAGCTTTACTGGCCCGCCCTGCAGGGCCTCTTGTACTGGGGCCGTTCCATCGTGCCCAGCATCCTGCTTTCGTGCCTCACGGCCCACGCCGCCCTGTGGACGTTCAACGGGCTCTCCCGGCGGCTGCTACTCGACAAGTGCAGCGGCGTGTTCGCCCAAGAGGTCGACCGGGCCCACCCGCTCATGGCCGGCGTCGGCGCGGTCTCGTTACCCCATTCTCGTTTTAACGAGGTCCCCACCCGGGAACTGGTGGGTGCCGGCTACCGCGTGCTCGCTCGCTCCTCGGGGTGCGGCTGGACCGCGGCGGTGGGGGAGTCGGGTGGCTCTGAGCTGCTCCTGCTCCAGGGGCACCCCGAGTACACCCCTCACACGCTGCTGCGCGAGTACCGCAGAGACGTGCGCCGCTACCTCTCGGGCGCACAGGGCTCGTACCCTCATATCCCGACCGGTTACCTGGACGCACAGGGAGTAACGGCGCTCGAGCAGTTCCGCCGGGACGTGACGAGCCGGCCGCGGGACCCCGCCTACATGGAGGAGCTCCCCTTCAACCTGGCCGCCGCCCACGTCGACGTCGCCTGGGAGGAGCCTGCCATGGTGGTGATGGGTAACTGGCTGGGTTCCGTGGCGGCACGGGTGGGCGCCCCCCGCGCTTGGCAGGTGCGGGGGGCGTTCGCACGTCCATCTCCACGTCCTTCCGGGCGCCGCCTCGGCTATGTCGCCCCAGGCATAGGTGCTGCGGAGGCGCTCCCCAGGTAACCTGCGCCGGGACTGTGACCGCCCTCGCGGTGGTTGTAGCCTGTCGGAATGTTGCGGCTGCGCCGGGTTGGGCTCGAGTGGTCCGAGGTCGAGGGCGCAACTGTGCTGCTCGACCTCGACACTTCCACGTACTTCGAAGTCAGCGGGAGCGGCACCTTCCTCGTGTCCTGGCTGGCGGAGGGGGCTACGG
>JBOGGK010000050.1:0-5381 GCA_050744045.1 Acidimicrobiales bacterium
CCGTTGGGCCATGGACTGGTACTACCCGGTGCTAACCGGGGTGCTGGAGGGTGTGGCGGCCGCCCGGCGCATGGCCGAGCGTTGGGGGGCCTTCGTCGCCCCAGGCCTGGGTGCGCGCTGCGTTTCGGACCGGTTCTGGGTGACGGCGGCCGAGACCGCTGAGTGCGCCATGGCCGCCGGCCGCGCCGGCCTGGCCGAGGAGGCGGAGCGGTTACTGGCATGGACGAGCCATTTCCGTGACCGCGATGGCGCCTACTGGACCGGCTGCGCCCACCCCGAGTGCGTACGGTTCCCCGGCGGCCAGCGCAGCACATACTCCGCCGCCGCGGTCGTGATCGCCGACCACGTCCTGCACCGGGGTTCCCCGGCGGCGAGCATCTTCGGCGCAGGCGCACCTCGGCTAGTGCCGGCGCCGGCGGGGCTGGTCTGAGCGCCCTCTAGCGCCTCACCTCGTTGTTTCGGTGTGGACGAGCTCGACCACCCGGGCCAGCTGGTCAGGGTCGGTGGCGGGCAGCACACCATGGCCGAGGTTGAATATGTGCCCGACGGGCCCGGCGGCGGACAGGACGGAACGGCACTGCCGGGCGAGGACCGGCCACGGAGCGAGGCACGCGGTGGGGTCGAGGTTGCCTTGCAGGGCGACCCCCGGCCCGACGCGCGAGCGGGCCACATCGAGGGGGACTCGCCAGTCGACCCCGACGACGTCGGCGCCGGCCTCTGCGAACAAGCCGAGCAGCTCGCCCGAGCCCACGGCGAACACGATGCGGGGGGCACCCAGGGCAGAGGTACCGTCGAGGACGGCGCGCAGCGCGGGCAGGACGTAGCGGCGGTAATCGCCTGGTGAGAGGGCGCCGCCCCAGCTCTCGAAAACCTGTACCGCCGCCGCACCCGCCTCCACCTGGGCGCGCAAGCTGGCGACGGCGATCTCGGCCAAGCGCTCCATTAGGGCGCTCCACAGCTTGGGGGCCGACCACATCATGGTCTTGGTGGTGGCGTAACCCTGGGACGGCCCCCCCTCCACCAGGTAGCTGGCCAGCGTGAACGGGCCGCCCGCGAACCCGACGAGCGGCACGGTGAGCTCCCTGGCGGCAATCCTGACCGTCTCCTCCACGAACGGGGAGGGGACGGCCCGCAGGCGGTCGAGGTCCGCCTCGGACCGGAACGGCTCTGCCACCACCGGGCCGGTCCCGGGGGACACGTCGACGCCGAAGTCGACGAGAGGGACGACGATGTCCGAGAACAGCACGGCCGCGTCCACCCCGTAGCGCCTCACCGGCTGCAAGGTCAGCTCGGCGGCCAGCTCGGGCTGGCGCACCGCGTCGAGGATGCTGCCCGTCCCCCGCCGCTCGCGGTACTCGGGGAGCGAACGGCCGGCCTGGCGCATGAACCACACCGGCGTCCAGGGCACCGCTCTTCCCCGGCAGGCACCTAAAAACGGTTCTGGGCTGGCCTCCATCTCGCCTACCGTAACCCGGGGCGCCTTGTAGTGCCCGGCTGCCTTGCAGCGCGGCCGGCCCCGTAGGGAAAATAGTTGTTTGGCGCATCCCGACCTCGCTGCCGAGCAGGCTTACCTGGACCGCGCCTACGAGCGCCTGGAGGTCGTGCGCGCCGAGGCCATGGCCCGCTTGAAAGAGGCATTTGCCGAGAGGGGCGGCACTTTCCAGTCCTATACCGAGCGCGATATAAAGGTGCGCAGCGGCCTGAGCCGTCTCGACCAGCTCCAGCTGGGGCGGGAGGCGCTCGTGTTCGGGCGCATCGACCGAGCCGGTGCGGAGAGCTTCCACATCGGCCGCTTGGCGGTCTCCGACGCCGACCACGAGCCGCTGGTCGTGGATTGGAGGGCGCCCGTGGCGGAGCCTTTCTACCGGGCGACCGGGGCGCACCCGATGGGCCTGCGCCGCCGCCGGCACTTCCTGGCTGAAGGCCACCGGGTGAGGGACCTGGAGGACGAGCTGTTTTCCCCCGACAACCCCGACGGCACGGCGGGTGCTCTCGGCCTGTCGGGGCCAAGCGTGCTCCGGGCGGCGCTGGAGCGGGCTCATACCGGCCGGATGCGGGACATCGTCGCCACGGTCCAAGCCGAGCAGGACGAAGTCATCCGCGCCCCCCTGCCCGGGGCGCTGGTCGTCCAGGGGGGACCAGGCACGGGCAAGACTGCGGTGGCCCTCCACCGGGCCGCGTACCTGCTGTACACGCACCGGTTCCCGCTCGAGGTGCAGGGGGTGCTCGTGGTCGGGCCCAACCCGACCTTCCTGCGCTACATCGATCAAGTGTTGCCCTCTCTGGGGGAGACGGGCGTCGAGCTTTCGACCGCGAGTGGCCTTTACAAGGGCGCCCGCCCCACCGCTACCGAAGCGCTTGCCACCGCCCACTTGAAGGGCGGCCCCCGCATGGCCCAGTTCCTGCGCCGGGCCGTCCGCCAGCGCCAGCGCCCGCTGCGCCAGGGAGCGGAGATCCCGTACGGGCGCGCCGTCCTCACCCTCAGCCCTGAGGCTTCCGAGGAGATCGTCCGGGCGGCCAGGCGCCGTCCCGGGCCCCACAACGCCCGGCGGAGAGTGGTCGAGGCGCTGTTGTGGGAGCACCTCGCCGCTGAGCTGGCGAGGCGGTCAGGTCCTGGCGCCGGCGGCGAGCGGTCGGGTTCTGGCAGTGGCGCCGCTACAGGGACCGGGCCCGGCGCTCTAGGGCCGGTGAGCGCGGCCGAACTCGGGGCCCAATTGCGTCACCGCCGGGATGTCCACGAGGTCCTGGAGCGGATGTGGCCGAAGTTGGCTCCCGAAGAACTGCTGCACGACCTGCTGGGTGCCCGCCCCCTGATCGAACTGGCGGGACGGGGCGTCCTGGCCCCCGCCGAGATGGCATCGCTGTACCGGGAGCGGAGCGCCACTGGGGCGGAGGCGGCATGGACGCCGTCCGACATCGCTCTGCTCGATGAAGCCAGTTGGCTGCTCGGCCCCACGAACCGTGGCCGCCGCGATGGGGGACGCTCGGGGGGCGGGAGGGGGCGCCGGTTGGGCGACAATGCTCGTGAGGCCGAAGCGCTGGGAGGGCAGCGGACCTTTGGCCACATAGTGGTGGACGAGGCGCAGGACCTCACCCCGATGGAGCTGCGCATGGTGGGCCGCCGCTCCCTATCCGGCTCCATGACGCTGGTGGGCGACATCGCCCAGGCAACCGGTCCTTGGGCACCGGGCTCGTGGCAGGACGTAATGGCCTACGTCCCAGGCGGGCGCGCCTGGCGCCAGGTGAGCCTCACGGTGAGCTACCGGGCACCGGCTGAGGTCATGCACCTGGCCGCCCCAGTCTTGGCCGCCGCGTTGCCCGGCGCGGTGCCCCCCGAGCCGGTGCGCCACACGGGGTACTCGCCGCGCTTCATAGCCGCCAGCCCGGTGGCGCCGGCGGCGGCCGAAGCCGTTCGCCAAGAACTGGCGGCGGTGGCCTCGACCGGAGGAAGTGAGGACGAAGGCCGTGACGGAGACGAGGAGGGCGGGGAAGACGGGAGCGTCGGCGTGCTGGTCCCGGGCCCTTTGCTGGGCGACCTTCGCGCTGCCCTCCGCCAGGCCGGTATCCCTTTCGGCGAGGTAGGGTCGGGTGCGCTCGATACCCGGGTGAGCCTCCTGGCGCTGGCGGATGCCAAGGGCCTGGAGTTCGACGCCGTCGTGGTCGTCGAGCCGGCGCAGATCGTTTCGACCGGCGGGGGCCGGCCGGGCCGCGACCGTCCCGGCGATGCCGGCGGTACCCGGCGCGGCGCGCGCTGGGACGGCCACCGTGACCCGGGCCTCAACGGCTTGCGCGCCCTCTATGTGGCCCTCACGCGCTGTACCCGGCGACTGGTCATCGTCCATAGCGAGCCGTTGCCTGCCCCGTTGACCTCCGGTCTTTCAGACAGCGTGGTCCCTCCACCTCATACGGCCTAGCCCGCCTGGCCCGCGGCCCGGCCGGCCCAGCCCGCCCGGCCCAGCCCGCCTCGCCGCCACCTCTTCGCGTCGTCTCCCGGCCCCGCGCCGGCCCACTTCGGCTGCCGTTCGCTACCCGCCGGTTGCCCGGTTTCGCGCACTTATCAGCGAAGGTGCCTGCCGTGGCGCTAGTCAGAAGAAATCGGGCATCCACGGTAGCGGGCCTGAAAAAAGAGCAGTAAGGCTGGATAATCTTGGGTCGCCAGGGTCGAGGGCACCCATCAGTACCAGGTCATCCGGGGTTGCCAGCCCCGAGTAAAGCGCAGAGAACAGCCCGATCGGCAGTGGACGCGAAGCACCTCCAGGCGGCTTTTGACCTCCCCCAGCCTGCCCGACCTGACCGGCCCCGACCTGACCGGCCCCGACCTGACCGGCCCCGGCTGGCGTGACCCTGGCGCGGCCATGGTCCACTTGGAGGAACCATGGACCGCTATTGGCGGGGAAGAGCGGGTCGTCCACGCTGATCACGGCTTCTGCGGCCACACAGGGATAGCCCCGGCACTCGAGGGCTCGCCTCACGTCGAGCACTCTTAGCATCCATCTGCGCAGCCGCGGAGAAAGGGCAAAACCGCTGCTGGCCACGACCAGGCCAAGGGGGGCGGTGCTCGGCGGGCCGTACCAGGCGACGTCGCGGGCCGCGTTCTCGAAGCGGCGGAGGTGCCCGAGGAGCGTGAGGAACGCCGCTGGTGTAGTCGCCACCAGGTGCTTGCAGTGAACGCCGTAGCTCCCGGTCTCCCAGTTGTCGAGGAAGTAGCTCGCGTAACCGTCGATACCGTCCTTGCCGTCTACTACCACGGTCCGCTGGTGCGTGCCCTCGCGCCTGTGGGCGAGGATGTGATCGGTCCAGCGGGCCGGGTCCGATGACTCGACCGGCCCGTTTTGGCCCGACGCGTACCGGGAGAAACAGGCCATTACCTGTGGCAGGTCGCCTTGGGCCAGTTCTCTCACCACTCCGCGCGCCGGGGGCAGGTCGACCACCGGCGCCCGCAGTTGAGACCGGAGCCCGGCGAACTCGTAGCCGAGCTCGCGGTAGAGCGCTGAGTTGGCGGGGTACAGGGTGCTCACAGCGTCGTCCTGGGAGCGGCGCCGTCCCAGCAACTCTCTCATCAACAAACCGGCGACCCCCCGGCCCCGGAACTCTGGCAGCACGGCTACCCCAGCCACTCCCGCGCAGGGTACCTGCGACCCGCCGAACCACTGCCTGAACGGGACAGCCCGTGCCGTCCCTACGAGACGGGCGCCTTCGAACGCGCATAGCGCGCCGGCTACGGAGACATCCTCTGGGTTGACCTGGAAATTGAACGACACGCCAGTTACCAGAGCGATGCCGGCCCGGTCGTCGGGCGCCGCCGCGCGGATCTCCGCCACGAGCTCGAACTTAGCTTAGCCCGAATCCACCGATTGGCCTGGCGGTATTGAAGGCGACCA
>JBOGGK010000051.1:0-5834 GCA_050744045.1 Acidimicrobiales bacterium
GGCTCCACCTCGGCGCAGAGGTCCTGCGCCCTCGGGCAGCGGGTGCGGAAGCGGCAGCCGCTCGGGGGGTTCACCGCCGACGGCAGCTCACCCTGCATCGTGTTGTCGCCCTTGGTGCGCTCGATGGTGGGATCGGGGATGGGGATGGCGTCGATCAGCCCGGCGGTGTAGGGGTGGGCCGCCTTGTCGTAGATGACCTGGCTGGGCGCGACCTCCATCAGCTTGCCGAGGTACATCACGCCGATCCGGTCGGAGATGTACTTCACCACCGACAGGTCGTGCGAGATGACGATGTAGGTGAGGTCGTGGCGCTCCTGGAGCCCGCGCATGAGGTTGAGTATCTGCGCCTGGACCGAAACGTCCAGAGCCGACACCGGCTCGTCGGCCACGATCAGCTTCGGCTGCAGCGCCAGGGCGCGCGCCAGGCCGATGCGCTGGCGCTGGCCTCCGGAAAACTCGTGGGGGTACAGCTCGGCGGCCTTGGGTGGCAGGCCCACCTCGGCGAGGACATCGCTCACCCGCTCCTCTTGCTGGCGCCGGCTGCCGATGTGCTGGATCACGAGCGGCTCGCGGATGATCGAACGCACCCGCATGCGGGGGTCGAGCGAGGAGTAGGGGTCCTGGAACATGAGCTGCAGGTCGCGCCGCCGGCGGCGCAGCCGCCTTCCCCGGAGGGCCGAGACCTCGTCGGTCTCGAAGTGGACCGAGCCGCTCGTGGGCCGCTCCAAGGCGACGACCAGGCGGCCGATCGTCGTCTTGCCGCAGCCGGACTCGCCGACCAGCCCGAAGGTCTCGCCCCGGCGCACCGAGAACGAGACGTCCGAGACGGCCTTGATCGTCCCCACCACCCGCTGGATCACCGCGCCGGAGGTAACCTTGTAGAGCTTCTCCAGCCGGTCGACCCGCAGCACCACTTCGTGCTCGGCGGCGGCACCCGGGGCAGAGGCGGCACCCGGGGCTGAGAGGGTGGAAGGTGCGCCGATCGCGACCCCCCCATTGCTCTCTGGCCGGGCGGGGGCCTCCATCACGGCAGAACTTTCCAACAAAGACGGGCTCACTACGACCGCCCGAGAGGCGCCGGCGATGCCCGGCGTGCCCGGGCCCGAGCGCTCCGGGTGACCTGCGTTGACCGGGTGGTAGCAGGCGAAGACGTGAGTGCCCGGCCCGTGGCCGGCCTCGGCGCCCAGCAGCGACGGGGTGGACGTGGACGGCGCACCCGAGCTCGGGCTGGGGCCGGAGCCCGGGGCCAGCAACGGCTCCTGCTCTCCGCATTCGGCGCTGGCGTAGCGGCAGCGAGGGGCGAACCGGCAGCCGGTCAGGTCCCGGGACAGGTCGGGGGGGAGGCCCGGGATCGAGTACAGGCCCCGGCGGCGGTCCTGGTCGAGGCGGGGGATCGACTCAAACAATGCCTCCGAGTAGGGGTGGTGCATCGACGCGAACAGCTCTGGCGTGGTGGCGCCTTCGACGATCTTGCCGGCGTACATCACCATCACCCGGTCGGTGCGCGAGGCGATGACGCCCATGTCATGGGTGATGAGCAGCACCGCCATGTTGAGGCGCCGGCGCAGCTCGTCGATGAGGTCGAGGATCTGGGCCTGGATGGTGACGTCGAGGGCGGTCGTCGGCTCGTCCGCGATAAGCAGCTTGGGGTCGCACGACAGCGCCATCGCTATCATCACCCGCTGGCGGAGGCCGCCGGAGAGCTGGTGGGGGTACTGGTTGAGGCGTTCCTTGGGCATCGGCATGCCCACCAGGCGGAGCACCTCGACCGCTCGCTCCAGGGCCTCGGATTTGGAGACGCCTTTGTGCAGGCGCACCGGCTCGGCGATCTGGCGCCCGATGGTCCAGGTGGGGTTGAGCGACGTCATCGGGTCCTGGAAGATCATGCCGACTTCGTTGCCGCGCACCCTGCGCATCTCTTTTTCGCCCAGCGGCACCAGGTCCCGGCTGTTTAGGCGGATCGTGCCCCCGGTGATGTGGCCCACGTTGGGCAGCAGCTTCATGACCGCCAGGCCGGTGGTCGTCTTGCCGCAGCCCGATTCCCCGACGAGGCCCACGCACTCGCCCGTGCCGACCGAGAACGAGATGCCGTCCACCGCTCTGACCGTCGACTGGCGGAGGTGGAACTCGGTGCGGAGGTCGGTGATCTCGAGGACCGGCGCGAGCTGGTCGGCGAGCGCCAGGGCAGTGCCGCCGCCTCGGGCCTGGGAGCTGTCGGGCACTGGTACCCAGGCTACCTGACCTGGGCACCAGCTTCCCAGCGCCCCCGCCGCCCCGCCGCCGGCCATCCCGCCGCCCGCCGCCCCGCCGGCTAGGCCAGGCTGACCAGCTCCAGCATCTGCTCGCTCCAGGCGTCCTCGGTCCCCTCGGGCATCATGAGCACCCGTTCGGGGGCGAGCTCGGCGACGAAGCCCGTGTCGTGGCTCACGACCACCATGGACCCGGGCCAGCTCGCAAGGGCGGCGCCGATGCCTTCGCGCGACGGAGGGTCCAGGTTGTTTGTCGGCTCATCCAGCAGCAGGCAGTTGTGGCGCCCGGCCACCAGCTGGGCCAGGGCCAGCTTGGTCTTTTCCCCACCCGAAAGGGTGGAGGCGTCCTGGAACGCCTTGTCGCCCACCAGGGAGAACATCCCGAGCAGCCCCCGCAGCTCGGTGTCCGTTGCCCCCGACTGCTCCCGGAGGTGGTCGATCACGCTGCGGCCGGCGACGATGCCCTCGTGCTCCTGGGCGTAGTAGCCGACCGAGACCCCCACCCCTGCCCGCCACGAACCGGCGTTGGGCTCGGAAAGCCCAGCCAGGATGCGCAGCAAGCTGGTCTTGCCGGCGCCGTTCAAGCCCATCACCAGGAGGCGCTGGCCCCTCTCGACGGCGAAGTCAAGCCCCTCGAACACCGCCGGGCCGCCGTAGGCCTTCGCCAGCCCTGACCCCTCCAGGACGAGCCGCCCGCTGTGCGGGGGCGCGGGGAAGCTCACGTGGTAGCGCCGCTCCCGCTGGGCCGGCGCGACGGCGACGGCCTTCAGCTTGGCCACCCGGCCGTCCAGGGTCTTGGCCACCCGCGCCCGCTTGGCGGACTGGTGGCGCATGGACTCGGCCAGGGTGGAGAGGCGCTTGATCTCCGCCGACTGGCGCCCGGCCAGCTTGGCCCGGCGCGCCTCGTCTGCGGCGCGCGCCTCCAGGTACTGGGAAAAGGTGCCCTTGTACTCGACCAGCGCCCCCTCGTCGAGGTGCAGGACCCTCGTGATGGAGCTGTCCAGCATCTCTATGTCGTGGCTCACGACGAGCAGGGCGCCGCGGTAGGAGCGCAGGAACCCGGCCAGCCAGGCCTTGGCGTCACTATCGAGGTGGTTGGTGGGCTCGTCCAGGAGGAGCACGTCGCTCCCGGCGAACAGGATGCGGGCCAGCTCCAGGCGCCGGCGCTCCCCTCCCGAGAGCACGCCGAGGGGCAGGTCCAGGGGGCCAGGGCCCAGGCCGAGCCCTGCCACCAGCCGGCGCGCCTCGGCTTCGGCCCCGTAGCCCCCGGCCGAGGCGAAAAGCTCCTCGGCCCGGGAGTAACGCCGCACGGCCCGTTCGGAGGGGTCCTCTTCCATGGCCAGGCGGAGCTTTTCCACCCGTTCGGCCGCCTCGTCGAGCTGCCGGCCCGACAAGACGTGGGCGAGCCCGCTGCGGCCCGCTCCTGCGGCAAGGCGCCGGGGATCCTGGGGCAGCCACCCGAGGGCGCCCTGCACGCGGACGGTGCCCGCGGCCGCCGGCCGTTCACCGCTCAGCACCTGGAGCAGGCTGGTCTTGCCGGCCCCGTTGCGACCCACGAGGCCCACCTTGTCGCCGGCGCGCACGGTGAAGGTCGCCCCCGCCAAGGTGAGCCGGCCAGCCACTTCCACGTCCAAGCCGCGAGCTTCGAGCACCGGTCCATGATGGCGGCTGCCCGGCCGCGGCGGCGAGCACATTTTTCACCGGTGCCCGCCGGCCAGCAGTTTTTCCTCCCCGGAGGGCCCGGAGTTGGCCCAGACTGTGCCCATGGTCGAGGGCCCAGGGCCGAGCTCCCATGGACGAGCGCAATGAACGAGCGCCTATGAACCGAGCGCCTATGAACGAGGCAACGGGGCAAGGCCGTCCCGAGGGCCCGGGCGGGGGCGGCGCCCGCCAGCAGTACTTGCAGGCGGCACAGGCCGCCGTCGAAGAGCTCTTGCGCAGCCAGCCCGAATGGGCCACGAGCCTGGGGGACCACCGCTTCGACCACGAGATTGACGACCTGTCCGAGGACGGCCTCGCCGAGACTTCCCGCCACCTCGGGAGCCATCGCGCCACCCTCGGCTCGATCGACCCCACCCTGCTCGGCCCCGAGGACCGGGTGGACCTCGAGATGCTGGTGGGGGAGCTGGAGAGCCGGGTTTTCGTCATCAACGACCTGGCCAGCTTCCGGTGGGACCCTCTCGTCTACAACGTGGGCGAGGCGTTGTACCCGCTGCTCACCCGGGAGGTGCTCCCGCTGCCGGACCGCCTGCGGGCGATCGCGTCCCGCCTCGACCAGGTCCCCGGACGCCTGGCCGCGGCGCGCCGTCAGGTCGAGGCTCCTCCCCGGGCGCACGTGGAGACCGCGCTCCGCCGCCACCCGGGCAACGTCGCCATGGTGCGCGAGGAGGTCGGGCGCCTCGCCCAGGGCGAGCCGGGCTTGCGCTCGGAGGTCGAGGCCGCCCAGGAGGCCGCTCTCGGCTCCCTGGGGGAGTTCGAGGGCGTGCTCCGGGCCTGGCTCGCCGGCCCCCACCGCCCCGAACGCATCGGGCACGACCTTTTCGCCCGCCGCCTCCGCCTCGAGCTTGCCTCGGACATGTCGCCCGAGCAGGTCCTGGACCGGGCGCGCCAGCACCTCGAAGCGGTGGCCGAAGAGCTCGGCGCAGCCGCCCGGGGGTACCTCGGCTCCCCTGGCGCCGGCGGTGGTGCCGACCGGTCCTGGGGTGGGGACCGGCCCGGGACGGTGCGGGCCGCGCTCGACCAGGTGGCCCGTGAGCACCCCGACGACCGCACGATCGTGCAGGCCATCAATGACGCGTTGGCGCGCTGCACCGACACCGTCCGTTCCCTCGGCATCGTCTCGCTGCCCGACCAGCCCATGAGAGTCGAGCTGATGCCGGTCTTCCGGCGCGGCATCGGCGGCGCCTACTGCGACCCGGCCGGGCCCCTCGAGGAAGGCGGGGAGACCTCTTTCGCCGTCGAGCCGACACCCGAAGAATGGTCTGCCGAAGAAAAGGAGTCGTTTTACCGCGAGTACAACTCCGCCATGGTCACCGACCTCACGGTGCACGAGGCGATGCCCGGCCACATGGTCCAGCTCGCCCACGCCCGCACGTTCCGGGGCTCTACCGCTGCCCGGCTCGTCCTCGGCAGCGGCAGCTTCATCGAGGGCTGGGCCGTCCATGCCGAGCGCATCATGGCCGAGCACGGCCACGGCGGCCTGCCCGTCCGGCTCCAGCAGCTGAAGATGCTGTTGCGCAGCGTGATAAATGCCATCCTCGACGTGTCGTTCCACGCCGGGGACCTCGACGAGGCGGGGGCCATGGAGCTCATGACCAGCACGGGCTACCAGGAGCACGGCGAGGCCCGCAAGAAGTGGACGCGCCTCCAGCTCACCTCGGCCCAGCTTTCTACCTACTTCGTCGGCTACTGCGAGCTCGCCGACGTCTTCGCCAGGTTGGGGGAGGGGCTCAGCTATGACGAGGTATTGGCCCACGGCAGCCCGCCGCCGCGGCTACTGGGCCAGCTCCTGAGCCCCGGGTAACTACCTAGGACCGGCAGCGATCCGCACCGCGGATCGCATACTTCGTTTGCGCGCTCGCTAGG
>JBOGGK010000052.1:0-8541 GCA_050744045.1 Acidimicrobiales bacterium
GAGGACTACGTCGTCTCCGAGCTCCAGGCCGGCCGGCTCCGCTTCGCCGCCACCGATCCCGACGACCCGGCCAACTTCCCCCGGGTGCTCACGGTGTGGCGCTCGAACCTGCTCGGCTCCTCGGGGAAGGGCCACGAGTACTTCCTCCGCCACCTGCTCGGTGCCGACAATGCCGTGGCCGCGTCGGAGTGCCCCCCGGGCGAACGGCCGGCCGAGGTGGTCTGGCGCGACGAGGCGCCGGTCGGCAAGCTCGACCTGCTCGTAGACGTCGACTTCCGCATGGTCTCGACGGGCATATACGCAGACATCGTGCTGCCCGCGGCGACCTGGTACGAGAAGCACGACCTCTCCTCGACCGACATGCACCCCTTCGTGCATTCCTTCAACCCGGCTATCGCCCCGCCGTGGGAGTCGAGGAGCGATTTCGAGCTGTTCTCAGAACTGGCGACCGAGTTCTCGCGCCTGGCCGAGGGCCGCCTGGGAGTGCGCCGTGACCTGATGGCGGTCCCGCTCGGCCACGACACCCCCGATGAGTGCGCCCAACCGGGAGGAAGGGCGCTCGACTGGGCGGCGGGCGAGTGCGACCCGGTGCCAGGCAAGACCATGCCCCGCCTGGTGGTGGTGGAGCGGGACTACCCCCGCCTGGCCGAACGGTGGCGGGCTCTCGGCCCCCTGGTGGACGAGGTAGGAGCGACGACCAAGGGGGTGAGGCTGCCGCTCGGGCAAGAGGTGGCCTGGCTCGCCGAGCGCAACGGGACCATACGGGGCGGGGTGGCCGACGGCCGCCCCCGCATCGACCGCGACGACCTGTTCTGCGAGGCCATCCTGGCCCTGTCGGGCACGACCAACGGGCGGCTGGCCGTCGCCGGGTTCGAGGACCTCGAGCGCCGTACCGGCGTCCAGTTGGCCGACTTGGCCCACGAGCGAGCCGGGGACCGAATCACTTTTGCCGACACCGTCACCCAACCCCGCTCGGTGATCTGCTCGCCGGAGTGGTCCGGGGCCGAGTCCGAGAACAGGCGGTACGCGCCCTTTACGATCAACGTGGACCGGCGCAAACCCTGGCACACCCTGACCGGGCGCCAGCACTTCCTCCTCGACCACGACTGGATGGCAGAAGTTGGAGAGATGCTGCCCACTTACCGTCCCCCCCTCGACATCGCGGGGACCTTCGGCGACCAGCGCAGGGCCCAATTCGGCGAGCGCCAGCTCACAGTCCGCTACCTCACCCCGCACTCGAAATGGTCTATCCACTCCGAGTACCAGGACAACATCCACATGCTCAACCTGTTCCGGGGCGGCCCGGTCATCTGGGTCAACGACATCGACGCCAGCCGCATCGGCGTGGCCGACAACGACTGGGTCGAGGCCTACAACCGCAACGGCGTCACCGTGGCCCGGGCCGCCGTCACCCACCGTTTGCCACCGGGCACGGTGATGATGTACCACTCGATAGACCGGCACCTGCAGATGCCGGTGTCCGAAGCGTCCGGCCTGCACGGCGGCACCGACAACTCCGTCACCCGGATAGTGATGAAGCCCACCCACCTGATCGGCGGTTACGCCCAATTGTCGGCCGGTTTTAACTACTTCGGGCCGACCGGCTCGCAGCGCGACGCCTTAGCCGTCATTCGCCGGCGCTCGCAGGAGGTCGAGTTCTGATGCAGCGCAGCGCATCCTGCGGAGCGACCAGATGAGAGTGATGGCCCAGGTGTGCATGGTCATGAACCTGGACAAGTGCATCGGCTGCCACACCTGCACGGTGACCTGCAAGCAGACCTGGACCAACCGTCCGGGTGCCGAGTACATCTATTTCAACAACGTCGAGACCAAGCCCGGGCTCGGCTACCCCGCCCGTTACGAGGACCAGGAGCAATGGAAAGGGGGCTGGACGCTCGACCGGAAGGGGCGCCTGCAGCTGAAGAGCGGGAGCCGGCTGCGGCGGCTGCTGTCCATCTTCTACAACCCCAACTTGCCCGGGATCGAGGACTACCACGAGCCCTACACCTACGACTACGCCCGGCTGATAACCGCCCCGGCGGGGACCAAGGCGCCGTCGGTGTCGACCCGCTCGGCACTGACCGGCCGGGAGATGAACCCGACCTGGGGGGCCAACTGGGAGGACGACCTGGCCGGCGCCCCGGCCCGGGCATTGAACGACCCCAACATCGTGGCCATGTCGGAGAAGGTGCGCCTCGACTTCGAGTCGGTGTTCATGTTCTACCTGCCCCGGATCTGCGAGCACTGCCTCAACCCGTCCTGCGTCGCTTCCTGCCCGTCGGGGGCGATGTACAAGCGGGCCGAGGACGGCATCGTGCTCGTGGACCAGGACCGCTGCCGGGGGTGGCGGTTCTGCGTGTCGGGCTGCCCGTACAAGAAGGTCTATTTCAACCACCTCACCGGCAAGGCGGAAAAGTGCACGTTCTGTTTCCCGAGGACCGAAGCCGGGCTCCCCACCGTGTGCTCGGAGACCTGCGTCGGGCGGTTGCGCTACTTGGGCCTCATGCTCTACGACGCCGACAAGGTCCTCGCCGCGGCGGCGGCACCCGAGCCGACCGACCTGTACGAGGCGCAGCTTTCGGTGTTCCTCGACCCTTCCGACCCCGACGTGGCCGCCGAGGCCGAGCGCCAGGGGATCCCCCACGACTGGGTCCTGGCGGCGCGCCGCTCCCCCACCTACGCCCTGATCGCCCGCCACCGCGTCGCCCTCCCGCTGCACCCGGAATATAGGACCATGCCGATGGTGTGGTACATCCCGCCGCTTTCCCCGGTGGCGGACGTAACCGCGGCGGCCGGCTACGACGACACCGACGCCGGCGTCGTGTTCGCCGCTATCGACTCGCTGCGCATCCCGGTCGAGTACCTCGCCAACCTGTTCACCGCCGGGCAGGTCGGGCCGGTGCGGGACTCGTTACGGCGCCTGGCCATGGTCCGCACCGTCATGCGAGCCCATCAGCTCGGCCAGCACCCCGAGGTCGACCCGGCCGACGTCGGGCTCTCGGACGACGACGCCGAAGACCTGTTCCGGCTGCTGGCCATAGCTCGCTACGAGGACCGCTACGTGATCCCCCCCGCCCATGCCGAGGACGCCGGTCGCCTCCTCGCCCAGCACTCTTTGTCGGGGTGCTCCCTCGAGTCCGAGGGAGGCCCGGGCATGGGGGGCGAGGGAGAGGGCACCGGTAGGTTCCACCTCCGGGCCGAGAGCTCGGGCGAGCGGTCGGTGGCCGGGCGCGACGAGCGGGGCCGGCTCCACCTGCGCCTGTCGGAGGGCCAGGCATGAAGCGGGCGGCGGCGACGACGGTGTTCGGCTGCGCCGCGGTGCTGCTCGGCTACCCCGACGACGGCTTCGCGGGCGACCTCGCTGCCACCCGGCGAGCGGCGGCGACCCTGCCCTCGGGACGGGCACGCGCCGCGATCGCGGCGGCCGTCGACTGGCTGTCGGCGATGACGCCCATGCAAGCCGCCCGCACCTACGTCGACACTTTCGACCTGCGCCGGCGGACCAGCCTCGACCTGACCTACTACCGCCACGGCGATACCCGGGAGCGGGGTTTGGCCCTCACCGCCCTGGTCGACGTCTACCGGGCCGCCGGGTTCGCGACCGTGCCGGGAGAACTGCCCGATTTCCTCCCCGCCCTGCTCGAGCTCGCCGCCTCCCATCCCACCGGCGCCGCCGTCCTGGGCGAGCAACGCATGGCCCTTGACGCGCTCGGGCTGGCCCTCGACGAGGCCCGCAGCGGCTACGCGCCGGTGGTGTCCGCCGTCGTCGAGGCGCTCCCCTCGCCCTCGCGTGCCGACCGGGCGGCACTCGAGCGCTACCGGGCGCAGGGGCCCCCATCGGAACAGGTGGGGCTCGAGCCGTTCGCCCCGCCTGAGTGGCTCGGCGACAAAGCTGCCCGGATATGACGAGCGGGTACCCACGAGCCTGACATGAGGAGCCCGGCATGAGGAGCCTGACATGAGGAGCCCGACATGAGGAGCCCGACATGAGGAGCCCGATATGAAGGGGGTCAGCGGCTGGAACCTGTTCTGGTGGGTGATCCTGCCTTACCTGGCGCTGGCCACCTTCGTCATCGGCCATATCTGGCGCTACCGCTACGACCAGTTCGGCTGGACCAGCCGCTCTACCGAACTGCAGGAAAAGAAGCTCCTCAAATGGGGAGGGCCGCTTTTCCACTACGGCACCTTCGCGGCGATCTTCGGCCACATCCTCGGCATCTTGGTACCCGAGTCGTTCACCAGGTCCATCGGCATCCCCGAGGACATCTACCGCCAGTTCTCGGCGTGGGCGGGGACGGTCGCCGCCATCTTGATCATGATCGGCATAGCCTTCCTGGCCGGCAGGCGCCTATTCGTGACCAGGGTACGGGCCACCACCAGCCCGATCGACTGGGTGGCGCTGATCCTGCTCGCCATCGTCATCGGCCTCGGCATCGGCGAGACCTTGGGAGTGGGGCTCCTCGGCGACCACTACGACTACCGCCAGAGCGTCTCTTTGTGGTTCCGCGGCCTGTTCGCGGGCAACCCCGACGTCGACGCCATCGTCAAAGCCCCCTGGTTGTTCCAGGTGCACGCCATCGCCGCCTGGGCCGTGCTCGCCGTCTGGCCGTTCAGCCGCCTGGTGCACGCCTGGAGCGCCCCGATCTGGTACATGTGGCGCCCGTTCGTCGTCTACCGCAGCCGCGTGGCCACCCGCCCGAACGAGCCGGGGACGAGCGGGCGCCGCTGGCGCAAGATCGGCGTCCGCTACTGACGGCGCCCGCCACGTGCGCGAGGGGAGGGTCGGTGTAGCGCTCGCCACCTTGGACCCGGGCTACTTCGCCTGGGTGATGGCGAGCGGGATCGTCTCGATCGGGGCCGACTTGCTCGGCTACCACGTCCTGTCTCAGGTGGTGCTCGGGTTCACCGCCGCCGCCTTCGTCGGCTTGGGCACCGCCTACGTGGCCCGGCTGTGGTTGTTCGGCCGTCTCGTCCGTAAGAGCCTGCGCGACCCGACCACGGCAATGGCCTATTTCACCGTGGTCGCAGGCACCGACGTGCTCGCCACCCGGCTGTCCATGGGTGGCCACTCCCTGGTCACCCTCGGCCTCGGGGCCGCCACCGCCGGGTTGTGGACGGTGCTCACCTACGGACTGCCCTGGTCGATAGTGGCCTCGGCCCACCGGCCGGTGCTCGGGGAGATCAACGGCACCTGGCTCATCTGGGTCGTAGCCACCCAGTCGCTGTCCATCGTCGCCGCCGCCCTCGCCCCGAGCGCGCCTTCTGGCGGCCTGCGCGCCGACCTCCCGGCCGTGTCGGTCTGCCTGTGGGGCGTGGGGGTGATGCTCTACGTCGTCCTGATCGTCATCATCTTCCTCCGGCTCCTGCTGGTGGAGGTCACCCCGCAAGAGATGGGGCCGGCCTACTGGATCGCTATGGGCGCCACCGCGATAAGCGTCCGGGCCGCCGCCGGCATCCTGGCGTTGCACGGGCACCAGGCCGCCGCCCTCATCGATGCCTTGCGCCCCTTCGTCGTCGGCCTTTCGGTCGTCCTGTGGTCGTTCGGGACCTGGTGGATCCCCCTCCTCGTCCTGTTCGGGATCTGGCGCTACGTGGTCCGCGGCTACTCCCGGAGCTACGAGCCCCGGCTGTGGAGCGTGGTCTTCCCGCTCGGGATGTACACCGTCGCCTCGGTCACGCTCGGGCGGGTGGCGGGCCTCGGCTTCATGGTCTCGGTCGCCCGGGTCTGGATCTTCGTCGGCCTCGCCGCCTGGGCAGCGACGATGGCCCTCATGCTCGCCGCCCTCTTCCGGGCGCTCCGCCCCCGTCGCGATACGCCCCCGCGCTGACGCCGGGCGACCAAGACACGTGGCCCACTGCCTCGGCGCCCGCCGCTCGGGAAGATCAGGGCGAGGCAGCTACCGGGCGCTGGCGGCTCACAACCAGCCGGCACCCGGCGCGCTTGGGCTTCTTGGAGACCAACCGCTCCAGTTCCAGGCCGCCGATCCCCTCGGTCAGGCCCTCGGCCAGACCCCGGTGGAGCTCGCACACCGTGCTCGGGTCGTACTCGGCGACCTCGGCGAAGGGGCACCGCCCGAGAACGAACTCGACCCTCCTGCCCTTGCCCGCCCTGGTCGGGCGGAAGCCCCGCCGGAGCATCTCGGCCTCCAACAGGTCCACGCGGTCGCGCGTCGCGCGGTCGCGCGTCACGCGGTCGCCCACCCCGGTGCCGCCCATCGCACCGTTGACCGTTGCACCCCTGCCCGTGGCACCGCTGCCCGTGCTCGCCAGCTCGGAAGCCCGGCGGTGCCCTTCCTGGCGGCCCACCTGCCGGGGGCTCTGCTTGCTCCGGACCGCGTCCGCGAGCAGCCGCGCCAGCCAGGGGTAGGGCCCACCGGTCTCCCAGCGGCCCGGTGCCTCGGGGTGGAGCCGGTACAGCAGCCGGGGGCGGCCCGGGCGGGAGCGGGGCTCGACCTCCTCCACGACCAGGCCGGCCTCCTTCAGCACGGACAGGTGCTGGCGGACCGCGTTGTGGTTCAGCTGCACGTAGCCGGTGAGCTCCGCCACGCTTACCGGTCCGGGGGCGCCGGCGATGTAGCGGAACAAGCGGTGCCGGGTCGGGTCCCCCAAGGCCCGAGCTTCGGTTTGCAGAGAATCACCCATAACGACTGTCCCTCATACCATCCCCTCCGAGCCCCTCCGGCTCCCGATATTCTAGTCTACACTGGAATAGCTGTAGGAGGCACCGCCGAACCGCCGGGGATGCCTAGGCGACGGGGCCCGGGTAGGGGCGCGCTCGGCGGCGGGTGCGCCGGTCCGTGTGCTCCACTTGCCGCTGCTCGCCGCTGCTTTACTTGCCGCTGCTCCAGTCCCGAGCCGCCGCCGCGGTCCGAAAGCCTGCTCGGCACCGGCAGAGCCTCCGCTCGCTCCGTTGGGCACAAGGGCGTAGATAAGCGCAGAAAACCTCCCGCCCGCGGCGGGGGTTAACGCGCACTTGTCGACGTTTTCGCCCGTTGTGCGTGGAGCTTTTGTCAAGGTACGCGCGTATAGCGTCGCTAGATGCAGAAAGCTCTGAGGCCAGCGCGCGCAATTGGTAGAAAGCCCCGCCTCGCAACGGGCAGCTTTATGCAGTTGTTGACGCGGGAGGGTTGGCGTCAAGGTTGACGCGCCCGTTGACGGCCCGCAGGCTGGGCGCGGGCCGAGGGGGGCGGCCCGCGTACCGGGGGGCATTACGGGTACGGTAGCCGGCGAAGTGACGAGAGGTGAAGTAGCGAGAGGCGAAGCGAAGGGACGCGTGTGGCAAGAGGTGACGTGAGAAGAGAGGTCCCCACAGCTCGCTCCACCACGCTATGCACGGCCAAGGCAGCATCAGCGTTCCTGGGGCGCCCGCAACAGGGCCGGGTCTTCAGCGCCCAGCAGCGGGTGCGGGCGGGGGACACCACGCCGAGCGGCCGTGCCCGGCTCGACTCGCTGGCCCGCTATGTAGTCGACGTGGCCGACGACGACGCCGGCGACGCCGGCTGGCCGGGCTCGGCCGGCTGGGTGGTGCGCCGCACCGTTATGGTGGTGCGGCGCTACCCCGCCCTCGGCGAGGCGCTGCTGCTGGAGACGTTCTGCTCGGCCATCGGGCCCAGGTGGGCGGAGCGGACCACGACGATCAGCGCCGGCGGGGAGCCCGTGGCTCAGGCGTGCGCCGCTTGGGTGGCGCTCGACCCGGCCACGGGACGGCCGGTCCCCCTTGGAGAGCTGTTCCAGCGGGTCTACGGCCCCTCAGCCGCAGGGCGGCGGGCGTCGGCCCGCCTCCACCTCCCGCCGCCACCGCCCGGCGCGACCGCCGGGGCGCGGCCGTGGCCTCTCAGGGCCATCGACTTCGACGCTTGGCGCCATGTCAACAACGTCGTGTCCTGGGCCGCCGTGGAAGAGGAACTGGCGGCCGCGGGCTGGCCGCCGGCAAGGGCCGAGGTGGAGTACAACGGGGCCATCGGCCCGGGAGCGGCCCCGAGGTTGGCCAGCATCGCTGCGGACGGCACCATGGACCTCTGGCTACTCGACGGCGGCCAGGTCCTCACTTCGGCTCACCTCGAGCGGGCCGGGGCGAGGGGCAGCTAGGCGAGGGGCAGCTAGGCGAGCGGCAGCTAGGCGAGCGGCAGCTAGCGAGCTTGGGGGAGAATGGGGACAATGGCAAACGACCGGCAGCTGGCAGTCGGGTGGGTAGGCACCGGGGTGATGGGCGGGCCGATGTGCGAGCACCTGCTCGGTGCCGGCCACCAGGTCAAGGTCTTCACCCGCACCAAGGAGCGGGCCCAGCCCCTCCTCGAAAAAGGGGCGCAGTGGTGCACCTCGCCAGCGGACGCGGCCCGGGGCATGGACCTGGTGGTGACCATGGTGGGTTACCCGACGGACGTCGAAGAGGTGGTGCTCGGCGAGCACGGCGTGCTCAGCTCGGCGGCCAAGGGGACCACTCTCGTCGACATGACGACGAGCGAGCCCCGCCTGGCGAGGGAGATCTTCGAGGCGGCGGCACCCCGGGGGATCGGGTCCCTGGACGCCCCCGTGTCGGGC
>JBOGGK010000053.1:0-2722 GCA_050744045.1 Acidimicrobiales bacterium
TCTTGGTGCCGGTGTCGGCCTGTTGGTGGTTGGCCGACAGCGCCACGGAGTAGAACTCCCCGACCGAGCCGTCACCTTGCAGGACGACGCCGGGGTACTTCCACGTGATGGCCGAGCCGGTCTCCACCTGGGTCCAGGAGATCTTCGAGCCCGCCCCGGCGCAGCGCCCCCGTTTGGTGACGAAGTTGTAGATGCCGCCGTTGCCGTCGGCGTCCCCGGGGTACCAGTTCTGGACCGTCGAGTACTTGATCCGCGCCCCCTCCATGGCGAGCAGTTCCACCACCGCGGCGTGCAGCTGGTTCTCGTCGCGCATGGGAGCAGTGCAGCCCTCGAGGTAGCTCACCTCGGCGCCGTCTTCGGCCACGATGAGGGTCCGTTCGAACTGGCCGGTCCCGGCCGCGTTTATCCGGAAGTAGGTGGACAGCTCCATCGGGCAGTGCACCCCTTTGGGCACGAAGCAGAACGAGCCATCGGTGAACACCGCCGAGTTCAACGTGGCGAAGAAGTTGTCCCGGTAGGGCACGACCGAGCCGAGGTAGGTCTGCACGAGCTCGGGGTACTTGTGCACCGCCTCGGAGAACGAGCAGAAGATGACCCCGGCCTCAGCCAGCTTGGCCTGGAAGGTAGTCGCCACCGAGACCGAGTCCAACACCGCGTCGACCGCCACCCCCGAGAGGCGCTCCTGCTCGGCCAGCGGGATCCCGAGCTTGTCGAACATGGCCCGGATATCGGGGTCCACCTCGTCCAGGCTGGCCAGGGCGGACTTGGGTTTGGGGGCTGCGTAGTAGATGATGTCGTCGTAGTCGACCGGCCCGTAGTGGACGTTCTGCCAAGTTGGCTCTCGCATGGTCCGCCAGTGCCGGTAGGCACGCAGCCGCCAGTCGACCAACCAGCCGGGCTCGTCCTTTTTCGCTGAGATCAGCTTGATCACGTCTTCGCCGAGCCCTTTCGGCGCCAAGTCGGTGTCGAGGTCGGTGTCCCAACCGTAGGCGTACTGCCTCGCCGCCAGATCCTCGAGCTCTGCCGAGGTGCGGCTCATCGGCTCACCGCTACCGCGCTCACTCGGCCTATGCGCACTCGCCAGATTTGAGGTCCCTCCTCCAAGTAGTCCCACGTATGCTGTCCAGAGTACTGGGCCTCGAACTGGTAGCGCAGCGGCTTGGGGTCGTGGTCGTTCACCAGGACGAATCCTCTGCCCGGCGCCAGGGTCCCGTAGGTGGTGAAGATCACGTCGTGGCGCTGGCCGTGCGGGAAGCGGCGGACGTCCAGCTCGGGCTCGGCACCTTCCCCCGGCTGGCCGTCCGGACCGGTGCCGGACACGGCAGGCCGGCCGATCCTGGCCCGCCATACCCGCGGCCCCTCCTCCAGGACCTCCCAGCTGAACTCGCCGGAGTGCTCGGCCTCGAACTGGTAGCGCAGCGGCTTGGGGTCGTGATCGTTCACCAGGACGAAGCTCGTGCCCGGCGCCAGCGCGCCGTAGGCAGCGAAGATCTTCTCGTGGCGTTGCGCGGGCGCCAGGGGTCGCACGTCCAGCTCGGCATCGCCGCCTGCGCCCGAGCCGGCCGGGCGGGGGCCGGGAGTGAACCTGACCGGTTCGGCACTGACGGAGCGGACCAGGCGGTGGAGCGCGGCGGTAAGCCGTACCGCGAGGTCGGGCCTGGGCTTGCGGAGCACTGCCCACCCAGAAGCCACCAGCCGGCACGCCCGCTCCCCCTGCCCGGCGTCGGCCAAGGCCGCCCCCGCCTCCAGCAACAGCGCGGCGAGGGCCGACTCCGGGTCAGCCCCGGCCGTGCTGGCCCGGTTGTCACTGGCCCGGTTGTCACTGGCCCGGTTGTCAGACTGGGCCGCCTCGGTGAGCGCCTGCATCTGCGCCAGGAGCCCGGCCAGGTCCACCCCCGGGGCGGCGGCGAGAGGCGGCAGGAGGAGCTCGTTTTCCTTGCGCACGTGCCCGGCGAACGACGAGCTGATCGTCTCGGCTTGGCCGAGCGCCTCCGTACCCGTCTTCGCCGCCGCCAAGCGCTCGACCAACAAAGCCAGGAAGCGGTGCTCGTCGACCATCCCGGCCACCATCTCAGCGGCGTCCGGCCCCAAGTCCCTGGCTGCCTGGTAGACGCTGCGCTCTTCGGCGGCTGCGTGGGGCAGCACCTCCTCGGCCAAGTAGGAAACCGCGGCGGCGAGCTCCGCCCCATAGGCGTTGCCGCCCTCGACTGCGGCCCGCAAGCCAACCACCCGGCCGGCGACCGCCTCGCCGAGGCTGCGATGGTGGGCCAGCATCGCCTGGAAGGCGTCGTTCTCGGTCATCGTCACGGGACTTGCTCCTTTGTCCGAGGGGGCTCAGCCGGCCCCGCCTCAACTTTATCTCTAGTCTACGGTAGAGGAACAAATTGGTACTCTTTCGGACCGTCGGGATGAAGCGTTGACTGGAGCGGCGAGCACAGCGGTGGTCACGGTCGAGCTGATCTCGGCCAGCATATGGGTGGGCAGCCTGGTTTGCCTGACCGTCGTGACCAGCGCCGCCCGCAAGGTGCTCGACGCGCCGAGCCAGGTCCGCTTTTTCCGGGCCGTGGGCCGCCGCTACGGGCCCGTCGGGACGGGGTCGCTCCTGGTGGCGATCGGCGCCGGGCTCTGGTTGGCGTGGCCTCCGGGGACCTGGACGGCGACCACGGACGCCGCCATCGCGCTCGCTGGTTTCCTGGTCGCCGCCAGCGGGGCGGGCATGGCC
>JBOGGK010000054.1:0-1961 GCA_050744045.1 Acidimicrobiales bacterium
CTCCGGGCCAGGGTGGTGCGCCCGGCTCGCCACCGTGCCGCCAGCCCGCCGGAAGCCTTTCGGGCCTATGACATCAGGCACGCATGCCACACCACAGCAACGCCATGACGCAATTGTCAGACGTGCAAAAACCCGAGGACCCGAAAGCGTTGAGTGGCAACAGTGGTGGCCATCGGGTAGCCCGAAGGTGGCGACGAGGTCCGCACGGTCGGCACACCGGTAGCCCCCGGGGTAGGCTGGATGGGATGTCGCTAGTCCTTGACCTGCCAGAAGAGCTCTCGCGCCGCCTAGTGCTCTGACCGGAAAGGCTTGCACGCCGAACATTAGTTCGACAGCGTGCAATTACATAAATGGTGTTCCTAGGCGTGCGTTTTGTGGCCGTTGGCTTGCAACGGATCCTGGACGTGGCGCCTACAGGGGCAAAGAGCGGTACACGGGCGCGCAGGGACAGTGGTAGCTGAAGAAAGTGCCTGAAGGTTTGCGGCTTCAGGCGGCGCGAGGCGCCGGCCGGCCCCAACAGCGACGTCTCTCGGCCTCATCTCTGCACGGCGCTTGCGCTCGGCCGCCAAGATGACAGGGTCGCGAGGGTTGGCGTTCCGCCAGGCGAGGTAGGCGTGGAGGCGGTAGTTGAGCACGTTGCGGTCCCGGTGGTCGGAGTTGTTGAGCACGAACTCCCGGAGCGGCCCGAAGTGGCACTCGACCGGGTTCGCCCAGGAGCTGTAGGTGGGCGTGAAGCAGAGCTCGACGTTGTTCTCCTGGCACCACGCCTTGATCTTCTTGGTCTACGACCAGGCGATCGGTGCGCGCGTTCTCTTTCGGGGCCCTAGCACCGGGGCCGAGCACTATCTCGTCCGCTACCCGCCGGGCTTGCAGGCCCAGGCCCACCGCCATTCCGCGGCGCACACGTTCATCGTGCTGGAAGGCGTGCTCGAGGCAAATGGGGAGCAGCTCGGCCCTGGGTCCTATTGCCATTTCCCTGCGGGGACGGTCATGCACCACGCGCCAGCCGGCGACGAGGGCGGCCTATTCGTCGCGATCTTCGACGGCCCCCAAGACGTAATTCCGGTCGCAGGCCCTCCCCAGTAGGCCACGCCGTCGCGATCGGGCCGCACGTCGTTCCGGAGCGGCCACCGCTCGTCCTAAGGCCAGGGACCGTCGTGGCTGTCGGTCGGCGCGGCGACAGTGGCTTGCCTTCGTGTTCGTCGAGGCGGCGGACGGCGCCAGTTGGATCCCCTCTCGCTACCTCTCAGCGGGCTCGGGCGCGCGACGGTGACCCACACTTACGAGACCACCGAACTTGCCACGGCCGTCGGCGAGGTCCTCGAGGTCCTTGTCCTCGACGACGAGCCCGGGTGGCACTGGTGCCGTTGTGCCGACGGCCGCGTTGGCTGGGTCCCGGCACGGACGCTACGCGACGGGGGCTCGTAGGCGAGACCCCTTCCCAGCCATGCTCGGGTTGTCGTTGGTGCCGACCAATCCTTCGGTGCGCTTCGTGAACAAGCGAACCGGCAGCTAAAGGTAGAGGTCATTGGGCAGCGGTGGCCCGATGTCAAAAGGTCAGTGAGCTCACGGATGTGACGGGTGCACGGGGCCGATAAGGCTCGCTTGTGTCCGCTGCCCTCCATGCTCGGCGCGGGCCTCTCGGCCGCTGTGAGCGGTACCGACCTGCAAGTGGCCCAGCGTAAAGAAGGTTCAGGCGCCGGTGGTCACCGCGGTGCTCCCGGCCCAGGGTCCGACCACGGGGGTAATCGTGGTGCTCGTCAGAGGTAGCCATCTCACCTCCGGCGACAGCTGCAACTACGCCGACTTGTCACTGTGCCCCACCACCTCGGTCGACTTCGGCACCAGCGCGGCGACGGTCCTTTATGCCTCGCCCACCGATGTCTACGTCGAGGCGCCCGCCGCAGCCGAGACCGGTCCCGTCGACGTGACCGTGACCGTCGGGCCCGAGACGAGCGCGA
>JBOGGK010000055.1:0-9058 GCA_050744045.1 Acidimicrobiales bacterium
TCGGTCGTCCCCCGGCCTCTCCCCTTGCCGTCCACGCCTTCCCGCCTCGCCGTCCCTCTTTCCCTTCTCTCCCCAAAAGCTCCCGGCCCCTAGCGCGAAAACGTAGCTAAGTGTACAAAAACCCCTGCCTTGATCGGGGGGTCGATGTCAACCTTTTGACACCAAGCAGGGTAAGGGACCTCCGACCGACCGGCTGGGGCTGGAAAGCCCGGCCGGTGGTGCGGAGACCGGCATCGAGCCGGGGGCGGATCTGGGGTTACGTCTTTTTGACCAGCGGGCGCGGCCTGCCTCGCGAAGCGGCCGCTCTCGCCGTCTCCCGCTTACTGGGCGATGATGGTACTGGGTCGCCTCGTCTTCGGCCCCCGTCGCCGAGCGCGCCGGCCCCGCACGTGTCCTCGGCATTTCAGTCGCGGGTGTAGCGGCCGGGACGGCGCTGATGGCCCTCGGCTTGGCCGCGGCCCCCGTTTTCCCCTTGCTGGCACTGACGACTTCCCAGCGGCTGGAGGACCCAGGCGTAGCCGGCACGGCGCGAACCGTGGGCTTCCAGGTGGCCGCCTCCGCGGTGGCGAGCGCGGCGCTACCCTCAGCCATGGGAGTGGCCATCGGAGCGTTCAGCGCCGGGGCCCTCGCCCCGTTGCTCCTTGTGCTCAACCTGGCGATGTGCGCCGTCTACTGGCTCATGTCCTACTTGGCGCGAGGCACAATGGGCAGGTGAGCCGCGGAGAGCCCGACGGTGGCAACCTCCATCCCCAAGGGGCTACGCATGTCGAGGCCGATGAAGCGGTCGCGAGGCGGCGGTCCCGGACCACCAGACGGGTCGTCTTCGCTATGTTGCTCGCCTGGTTGGGCCTCGCCTTGCTGGTAGTGCTCCTCGTCTCCTTGGGCTGAACCGGGTACACCAGCCTGTGGCCGGCGGCCCGGGTAGAATCCCGGCCGCCCGAGGCGGGGCTGCAGGCTACGCTTGCCCGCGGAGATCCTTGGTCCACACGACGCTGGAGGTTCCTGGCACCATGGCTGACGCTGGCAACGGGGGCACCTGGCAACCCCGGCCGGGCTACGAGCCGCCGCACGGGTACCAGCCCCCGCCCCCGGGCTACCAGCCGCCGCACGGGCACCAGCCGCCCCCGGGGGACGGCTCTCCCCCCGGGCAGTGGCCCCCACCCCCCCGATATGGCCCGGGAGGGTACCCACCGGCCCCGGGGCCGGGGTACGGTTACCGTCCGGCACCTCCGCCTGGTATGTACTTCGACCAAGCAAGCGGTCTCACGCTCCCGGCAGGGGCCCAGTTGGCGAGCAGCGGGCGGCGCATAGCCGCCTGGTTCCTCGCCATCCCACTGTCCATCGTCACCCTGGGCGTGGGCTACGTAGTGTGGGGAGCAGCCATCTGGGGCCGAGGCCAGACCCCCGCCCTGCAGGTGTTGGGCATGCGCTGTTGGCGCCCTGACACCGGGCGCGTAGCCGGCTGGTGGTGGATGGCCTTTCGCGAGATCGTGGGCCGGTTCGTGGAAGGCATCTTCAACATCATCAGCCTGGCCCTTTCCTTCGTGCTCATGCTGGCAACACGGGAACGAAAGTGCCTGCACGACATGATCGCCGGTACCGTCGTGCTCCACGACCCCGACAAGGTGCTCGCTGGCCATTGAGCCGAAGCTGCTACAGAGCCGTAGAGGCCTGGGGAGCGGCGCGGGCGAACGGCGCGGGCGAACGCAGGTAAGCGACCGATGAGCCCTGAAGAGGACCGGCGCAACATGTCCCTCGCGTTGGAACAGGCGCGGCTGTCCTTCAGCGAGGGTGGGATCCCGATCGGAGCCGTCCTCTCCCGAGGACCAGAACTGCTGGGCAAGGGCCGCAACCGACGCGTCCAGCTCGCCAACCCGGTCCTCCACGCAGAAATCGACTGCCTGCAAAACGTCGGCCGGGTCGGCAGCTACAAGGGCACGACGCTTTACTCCACCCTCATGCCGTGCTACATGTGCTCTGGGACCGTCGTGCAGTTCCGCATCACCAGGGTCGCGGTCGGGGACACAATTTCGTTCACGGGCGGGCGGGAGCTCATGCAAGCCCACGGGGTGGAGGTGGTGGACCTGGCGGTGGGAGAGTGTGCCGAGATCCTGGCCAAGTTCATCGAGGCCAAACCGGTGCTGTGGGCCGAGGATATCGGCGAGCTCTGACACGGACGGCCGGCGCTACGAGCCGGATGCCTTCACCCCGAGGACCTAGACGGGCGCCCGCATCCAGGAAAAGCGGCCAGGCGCGGGCCGGCCCCGTGAGCCGCCCACCCCGGCGGGGGCGGCGTCGACGCGCTCGGCCCGCTTGGTTACCGGCCAAGGCTATGGCCCGCTCCGCCCCGTACCCTGGGCCTCATGGTCGAACCTCTCGAGGACACGGTGGCCCGGGCCGATCAGGCGCGGGCGGAGCTCACCCAGCTCTTGGGGCACCTCGGGGCTGAGCGTGAGGCGGTGAAGGCCGCCACGACCGAGGCGCACGAGGCGGTGCAGGGCCTCCGGGAAGCGGTAAGGGAAGCGAAAGAAGAGATGCGCCAGGCCGCCAAGGCGGAGGCGCGCAAGCACCTTGCCCGGCAGATGAGGGCAGCGGCAGACATCCTGGCCCGGGACTGACCGCACTCTGGTCCCCCTCGGTGACTCGCTCCGCCAGCGACCTCGGCGACCCCTGGCTCACCGGGGTGCTGCGCGAGGCCTTTTCGGCCGTCGCCGCCCGGGAACGTTGGGAGCTGGCGGCCGTGGCCGTCGCCGGGGAACGCACCGGGCAATGGCTCTCAGGGGCAAGGGCGGCCTCGAGTTTCCACATCGGCTCGGTGACCAAGACCTTTACCGCTCTGTTGCTCGCCTCCATGGTGGTGGACGGCCGCGCCGCGCTCGACGACCCCGTGAGCAAGTACCTGCCAGCCGCCTCCGGCCTTGGTACCCGGCTGGTCGACTTGGCCTGCCACACCTCGGGCTTCCCGAGGATCCCCCTGGGCGTGAAGCTGCGTATGTTGCTCCGGCTGCGTGACCCCTACGCCCTGGTGCGGGACCGCCACGTAGACCGGTCCTTGCGGAAGTTGAGCCGCCAGCTGGGGCCGGGGCCGCACCAGTTCCGGTACTCCAACTTCGGCTACGGAGTGCTGGCGCGTGCCCTGGCCGCTGCCGGCGGCCGGCCCTTCGGCACCTTGTTGCGCGAGGAGGTGCTGGGCCCGCTCGGCTTGGAGGAAGTGACGCTCGAGACCGACCCGGACCCGGACCGGCGCCGGCTGTTCGGGCACGACTCGGCGGGCAACGAACTGGAGCACTGGCACAACTCGGCCTTGGCGGGCGCCGGCTTCCTGTTCTCGACCATCGGGGGCATGCGACGTTATCTGACCGCCAACTTGCAACCGGCGGCGACGGCGCTCGAGGGGCCCTTGGAGCTGGTCCACCAGCCTCGGCACCCCGCCGCCACCGGCATGCAGGTGGCCCTGGGCTGGCTCGTGCGCGATACCGAGCACGGCCCCCTCCACTGGCACAACGGGGGCACCGCCGGGTTCGGCAGCTTCATCGGCTTCGACCTGGAGCGCCAGGTCGGCGTGGCGGTCCTGGTGAGCCGCCGGCACGGCCTTGACCTGGACGAAGCCGCCGTGGGCGCCATCTCCGAGATGAGGCGGCAGTAGCCGCCCCGGGCCCGCTCAGGGCTTGACCAGGGTGCTCCCCTATGGCCTTGGCCACCAGGGGGGCCAACAATGGTCCTATGACTGACAGAGCACCACACGGCGCCGGTGGCGTCGGCACCACAGGCCAAGGCGCCCCCCGCAGCCTCCGGCGCAGCACGAGCGACCGTATGCTCGCCGGGGTTGCCGGGGGGTTGTCCGAATACCTGGAGGTCGACCCCCTCGTCGTCCGGGCGGGTTTCGTCGTCGGGTCGTTGTTGCTCGGCGGGGTGGGCGGCCCCTTGCTCTACCTCCTCGGCTGGGCCGTCATACCGGAACAAGGTAGGGCCACGTCGATTGCGTCCGAGAGCTTCGGGGGCACCCCGTGGAAGAGGTAGCCGCACGTTTGCCCGCCCCGCGCCTTGGGGCGCCGCGGGGCCAAGGTCAGTGACGCCATGGGGAACTTCATCTTCCTCCTCGTCAACGTCGTGGTCGGCGGCCTCGTGCTCGGGGGGCTCGGGCGCTTGGTCGTCCCGGGCCGCAACCGCATCGGCTTTTGGTGGACCGTACTTTGTGGCATGGGTGGCTCCTTTTTCGGTGGCCTGGTCGCCACTGCGCTCTTCGGCCGCCCGGGGGCCCATTGGTTCTGGAGGTTGGTGCTCGAGATCTTGGCAGCAGCCGTATTGGTGGCACTGGTAACCCGGCGCCGCCGCCGGCGCTGGGCCTGAGCCCCGCGCCACTGGGCCTGAGGCCGCGCCGCCGCGCCTCAGGCGTCGTGGTGCTGGGACGGCCCGCCATGGTCTCCACCAGGTCGCCGAGAAAGGGCCCCCGGTGTTCGGCCGGCCCCAGTCACCGCAGGTGCCCGGGCCTGGCCGCCTGAGCCGTCCATCCCGACCAGCGGGTGACGTCCACCGCCAGCACCGGCCCCCCGGGCGGCCGGTCCGCGTACTCGGGGTAACGGTCCTGCAAGAGGGCGACGGCTCGGCGCTCTTCTTCCGAGGCGGGCGCCACCAGGCGCCCGGTGCCATCGGCGCGGGCCCACCACAGCTGGCTCCAGTCGGCGTCGTCGTAGTGGTCGACCAGCAGGGCAACCATGGGGTTCTCGGCAATATTGGACAGGCGCCGTAGCGCGGTGGTGCGTTTGCGCTTGTGGTCGACCGCGCTGTAGACAGTGCCGGCGCCCACGGCGAAAACTATGGGCACGAGGTGGGGCCGGCCATTGGCGTCGGCGGTGGCGAGGCGGGCGATCCGCGCCGAAGCGAAGCGCCGGCAGGCTTCCTCAGGTGTCACCTCGATGCTGATGCTAGTTTTCGTCGCTGACCGTTATGGCCTTACCCCTCGACCAAGACGACGCCGTGGTCGCGTTCGTCTTCGGCAAGCGAGGTTCACCGCCCGACCCGGCCCGTGCCACCACCCGCCTGCAACGGCCGGTGCTGGCCCACCTGGCGGGAAGGGGTCATTTCCGTTGGCGGGCGGGTTGGTGCGACCTGGCCTAACTCGAGTGGCTAGCCTCTCTCGGCCGGTGCCCGCAGGCCCGCCAATTTCGGGCAGTGCAGTGGCGCCGTCACCCACCCGGCCTCGAAGGTACGTCCCGGCATATGGCACGCCACCGCCAGTCGGTGCGGGCTTTCGAGGAACATCAGGTCACACCGCATGGTCTCCGTACTTTCCCAGCCCCCGGAAGAGGCGACAGGGACCCCCCCTCCTTCGCCGCAAGGCACCGCCGAGGCACCATGCCACCCCTGCTTCCCGAGCGGGGCCTCGAGCCGCCAACCCTTCTCCTCCAGGACCGCCCCCCACCCTCCCGAGCCCGCGCTCACGCCGACCGCCTGCAGCGATGGTTGGTCTTGGCAGCGCCCACCCTGGGGAAGGAACCTTGCGCCTGCCCAATCCTCTGGTCTTAGAGGCGGCGCCGCGTAGGGCAGGGCGAGAGCGGGCACCTGCAAACCCAAGAGCCTTGCTGACAGGCGGGCGTCCGCGTCCGCACAGGCCCTTTCCCCCGCTTCGGCGGACAGCGCCGGTAGGAGCTTGTCCCAGGCCAGGTCCAAGACTGCCTGCATTTGGAGCGTTTGCGCCGTCATCGCGACAACCGCGTCCTGTTCGGGTAGCACGAGGCAGAACTGGCCGTAGGCGCCGTCGCCCCGGTAGCCGTGGCGCGACATCCAGAACTGGTAGCCGTAGCCCTGCTCCCAGTCGGGCGTCGTCTCGGCGCCGGGGAGGTCGGCCCGCGGCGTCGTCGCCACCTGGGGCCGGCTGGCGTCCGCCACCCATTCAGGCCGCAGCAGCTGCCGACCATGCCATGACCCACGCCGGAGATAAAGTTCGCCCAGACGGGCGACCGTGCCCGTCGTCGCGTAAAGCCCGCTGAAGCCCAACTGGCGGCCGAGCCGGTCCTTTTGCCAGGCGACCTCACCGATGCCGAGAGCATCGAAGAGGCGGCGCCTCAGGTACGACGTCAGGGTCTCACCCGTAACCCTTTGGACGATCGCCGCCAAGGTGTAAGTCGCCGATTGGTTGTAAGCGAAGACGCTGCCGGGCTCTTCCTCGGGGCACCACTGCAAGAAAGCGCGCACCGGCTCGTCCGGTGCCGCCCCGGCCACCTTTTCCCAGGTGTCCTCGACGTGCCCGCTCGCCATCGACGCTATGTGGCGGACGAGGACCGAGCGAGAACGAGGTCGGGTCACGACAGCGTCGAGCTCGGGGAAGTAGCTGAGCACAGGGTCGTCAAAACGGAGGAGACCTTCGTCGGCGGCCAGCGCCGCCGCGGTACCGGTAAAGCTCTTACTGAGCGAGTACAGCAACTGCAGGCCGTCCACGCTGTAGGGCGCCCACCAGCCGGCGGCGACAACCTGGCCGTGGCGCAGGACCATCAGGCTGTGCGGTTCTGTGCCCGGTGCAGCAGCAAGCGCATCGACGAAGTCGATGATGCCTTCCGCGTCGACGCCTTCCGCCGACGGGCTGCTGACCGGCAGCCTGTAGCCGGCCACGGCGCCGCCATCGCGGGGGACTTCGTCCGCCGTTGGCACTAAGAGCAACCGCTCGTCGTGCCACACGAGGGGCAGGCGAAGCAGCTGCCCGCCCGCTGCATCTGCACCCCGCACTGGTAACAGTAGGGGGCATCGCTGCTCGCCGGGCTGATGGGCTTGCCGCCACCTGGCGTCACCTTGCCCGGCGCTACCTGTCTCGTCTGCGGCGGACCGAGCGTGCGGGTGGGGCCACCTTGCAGCTCGGCTCCCTCGACGGGCTCGGGCGCCAGCGGCTCGTTCACGACGGCAGCTTCCTCCACCCCCGGCAGCGTCGGCTGCATGCGCTCGCCCACGGTCAGGATCCCGAGGTCTTGGCGCTCAGAGACGCTCATGTACTCGACCGCCAAGCGCCGGAAGATGTAGTCGACGAGCGACGAGGCAAAGCGCAGGTCAGGGTCGTCGGTCATGCCGGCCGGCTCGAAGCGCATGTTGGTGAAGTGCCGCACGAACGTGGCCAACGGCACCCCGTGCTGGAGGCCCATGCTCACCGAGATGGCGAAGGCGTCCATGATGCCGGCCAGCGTGCTCCCCTGCTTGGACACACTTATGAAGACCTCGCCCGGCCGGCGGTCGGCGAACTCGCCGACGGTCACGTAACCCTCGCAGTCAGCTACCCGGAACGAGAACGTCGAGGACTTGCGCCTCCGAGGCATGTGCTCGTGGAGGGGCTTTTTCACCACGACGGTCTGCAGTTGCAGCGCCTTCTCGAGCTCCGCCACCGTCTGGGCCAGCTCGGCGTCGTGCACCTCTGCCTCGGAGGTGGCCTCGGGGGTGCGGCCGCCAGCCGGCCGGCCCACAGCCGCCTTGGTGCTCGCCAGCGGCTGGGCCACCTTGCAGTTGTCCCGGTAGATGGCAATGGCCTTTATGCCGAGCTTCCAGGCGTCGATGTGCAATCGCTCTATGTCGTCCACTGTGACGTCTTCGGGCGTGTTCACAGTCTTGCTGATCGCACCCGAGATGAAGGGCTGGGCGGCCGCGATCATGCGCACGTGGCCGAGGTAATGGATCGTATTGTCGCCCATCGAGCAGGCGAATACAGCCAGGTGGCCCGGCGCCAGGTGCGGCGCCCCGACCACCGACTTGTGCTCGTCGATGTAGCGGGTGATCTCTGCGACCTGGTCGGGCGAGTACCCGAGGCGGCGCAACGCCCGGGGGACGGTCTGGTTGACGATGGACATCGTGCCGCCCCCCACCAGCTTCTTTGTCTTTACCAGGCTCAGGTCGGGCTCGATCCCCGTCGTGTCACAGTCCATCATCAACGAAATGGTCCCAGTCGGGGCCAGGACACTGGCTTGCGAGTTGCGGGTACCGTAAACCTCGGCTGTTTCCACCGCGTTGTCCCACGCCTCCTGGGCCGCCGACAGCACCTCTGGCGGTACGAGCTCCTCGTTGACCTTGGCCACCTCGCCCCGGTGCATCTTCAGTACCTCGAGCATGGGCTCCCGGTTCTCGTGGAAGCCGGCGAACGGCCCCATCCGGGCGGCGGTGCGGGCGGAGACGTAATAGGCATGGCCCGTCATGAGGGCGGTGATGGCGGCCGCCCACGCCCGGCCGGCGTCGGAATCGTAAGGCAAGCCCTGGGCCATCAACAGCGCCCCCAAATTCGCATAGCCGAGCCCGAGCTGGCGAAAGCGCCTCGAAGTCCCCCCGATGGCCTTGGTCGGGTAGTCGGCATTCCCAACGAGTATCTCCTGGGCGGTGAACACCACTTCGATGGCCGCCTTGAACCCTTCTATATCGAAATTATCGTTGTCGTCCAAGAAGCTCAGCAGGTTTAGGCTGGCGAGGTTGCAAGCCGAGTTATCGAGATGGACGTACTCGCTACAAGGGTTACTCGCATTTATGCGCCCGGTACTTGCCGCGGTGTGCCACCTGTTTATAGTCGTGTCAAATTGCATACCTGGGTCGGCACATTCCCACGAGGCCTTGGCAATTTGGCGGAAGAGATCCCTCGCCTTCATGGTCTTCAGCACCTCGCCGGTGGTGACCGCCCTCAGCTCCCAGTCCTTGCCGTCGAGCACAGCCTGCATGAACTCGTCTGTTACGCGCACAGAATTATTTGCATTTTGGTACTGGACCGAGTGGCTGTCCTTGCCGTCGAGGTCCATGTCGAAGCCGGCATCTCGAAGGGCGCGGGCTTTGCGCTCTTCGATGGCCTTGCACCAGATGAAGTCTTCGATGTCGGGGTGGTCGGCGTTGAGGATGACCATCTTGGCGGCGCGCCGGGTCTTGCCGCCCGATTTGATGACGCCGGCGAAGGCGTCGAAGCCGCGCATGAAGCTCAAGGGCCCGCTGGCCGTGCCGCCGCCGGACAGAACTTCCATCGAGCCGCGGATCGGCGAAAGATTGGTACCCGTGCCCGAGCCCCATTTAAAAAGCATGCCCTCGGTTTTCGCCAGGGTCAGAATGG
>JBOGGK010000056.1:0-2274 GCA_050744045.1 Acidimicrobiales bacterium
AGCCTGCCCCGCGCCCCCGCCAGGCCGGCGCCGAGCGAACGGCTGACCTCGGCCCGCCGGAGCCTCTCCCGGCCCATCTCCCCCTGGCTGCGGGCGCACCTGGCCGCCCGCTCCCGGGCACCAGAGAGACGGGCGTCGAGGCCGGCCCGGTCGGGCACGACGGCGCCGGCGGCCAGCGAGGGGGTCCCGCAGCGCAGGTCGGCCACCTCGTCGCATAGAGGCCGGTCCCCCTCATGACCTATGGCGGAGACGACCGGCAGCGCGGACGCGGCGACCGCCCGGCATAGGTCCTCGTCGCTCCAGGGCAGCAGGGCGGTGGCGTCCCCCCCGCCCCGGGCCAGTACCACCACCTCCACGCCGGGGCGCGAGCAGAGGCGGCCCAGGGCGTCGACAATGGCCAGGGCGGCGCCGGGGCCGCTCACCGTCGTCTCCTCGAACACCACCGGGTAACCGGGGAAGCGGGCCGCCACCACCGACTCGATGTCGCCCCTGACGGCAGCGTCGGCGCCGCACACCACCCCGATCACCCGGGGCAGGACGGGTAGCCTCTGGCGAGGCCGCTCCAAGAGGCCGTCGGCCGCGAGCCGCGAACGCGCCTCGGCGATCATGGCTGCCACCGCCCCTTCGCCTACGGGGGTGACCTCCTCGGCCTCGAGGACCAACTGGCCACGGTCGTTGCCCCATACCAGCGCGCCGACGACCAGGACGCGCTCTCCGTCGACGGCCCGGCACCGGCGGGCGTGGCGGGCGGGGCAGGCGACCGGGAGCTGGGCCGCCCGGTCGCGCAGGGTGAAGTACACCCATCCGCCCCGCGAGGCCTTGGGCCGGTGCACCTCGCCCTCCACGGCCACCCGTCCGATGCCCGAAAGCGAGCGGGCGATCTCGCCCGCCAAGCGCACCAGGGTGAGCCGGCGGGGCTCCTGCCTGGCTGGGGGCGTGGTGGGGGGCCCGGCGTGGTGCTGGGCCTCGTGGTCCCACAAGGGCAAGGTCATCGACCCGCACCGTAGCGCGCCGACCGGCCGGGCCCGGGCCTCAGCCCGCCGGCCACCACTGCCTCCAGGTCGACCACCTCCCCACTGCCTCGGTGTCCACGCTCACACCCAGCCCGGGGCCGCTCGGCACCGCCAGAGTGCCGTCCCGCCCGAGGGGTATGGCGCTGGTGAGGTCGGCTTCGAAGAAGCGGCCCGTGGCCGAGAGGTCGCCGGGAAGCGAGAACCCCGAGAGCGCGGCCAAGGCCACGTTAGCCGCCCGGGCGACGCCCGTCTCGACCATGCCCCCGCACCAGGCCGGGACCCCTCTCCCGGCGCAGACGTCGTGCACCCTGACCGCTTCGAGGTAGCCGCCGAGGCGCCCCGCCTTGACGTTGACCACCGAGCACGCCCCCAGGTCGAGCGCGGCCACCACGGCCGGGAGCGATGTCAACGCCTCGTCGAGGCAGATCGGGACGGTGGTCCGCCGGGCCAGTTCGGCGTGGCCGGCCAGGTCCTCGTCGCCCAGGGGCTGTTCCAGGCAGGCCAGCTCGAACTCCTCCAGGCGCCGCACAAGGGCCACCGTTTGCGCCATCGGGACGCGGCCGTAAGCGCCGTTGGCATCGGCGAACAGGGCCAGGTCGGGCCAGCGCTCCCGCACGGCGGACACGACGGCGAGATCCCGGCCTGGGGCCACTTTGAGCTTCACCCTGCGGTAGCCCTGCTCGACGTAGCGAGCCACCGAACCGACCAGCTCGGCGGTGCTCCCCGCCCGCCCCACGGCCACCCCAGCCGCCACCGCCGTCCTCACCGGCTGGCCCGTCCGGCTGTAGGAAGCGAAGAACTCGCCCATCGAGAGCCCCTCCGCCCGCAGCTCGGCGTCCAAGAGGGCCGCCTCGAAGGCGGCCTTGGCCATCTTGTGGCCCTTGACGGGGGCCAGGGCCGGGGCCACCGCAGCCGCCCCCGCCGTGCCCTGGCGCAGCAAGGCGGGGACCAGGTAGCGGGCCGCTACTTCGGCGGCCGCTTGGGTGTACTCGGGGCTGTAGGTGGGCTCGGGGAGGGCGCCGCACTCGCCCCATCCCTCGAGCTCGCTACGACCGCCCGGGCCGGGGCAGGACAGCACGGCACGGACGAGGAGGCTGTCCCGATGAGAAAAAGTGCCCGCCTCGCTGGCCCAAGCCGTGCGCAGCGGGAGGCAGACGCGCACCAGCTCCAAGCCGACCAGCTGGTTGGCGCCTGGGCGGCCCACAGCCGCGAGCCCTCGCGGGTGGCCCAGAGCCGCGAGCCCTCGCGGGTGGCCCAGAGC
>JBOGGK010000057.1:0-3012 GCA_050744045.1 Acidimicrobiales bacterium
GCCCAGCGCATCTCCAACAGCGACCGCAGGTCACGTCCTTCCCACCCGCAGGGGCCGAAGGCGTCGGGGCAACGAGGGTGGAAGGCGCAGCCGAGCGGGGGCACCGCCGCGTCCGGGACCTCCCCCCGGGGGAGGTTTCGCGTCGTGCGCTTGGCCGGGTCGGGATGGGGCATGGCCTCCAGGAGCGCCCTCGTGTAGGGGTGGCGCGGCTTTTCGTATATGCGGGCGGCAGGGCCTATCTCGACGATGCGGCCGAGGTACATGATCGCGATGCGGTCGCAGAGGAACTTGGCCGTGGCGAGGTCATGGGTGACGTAGAGGTAGGTGAGGCCAAGGTCGGACCTCAGGTCGACCATGAGCTGGAGGACCTTGGAGCGCACGCTCATGTCCAGCATGGACACGGGCTCGTCGGCGACCACCAGCTCGGGCCCGAGGATGATGGCCCGGGCGATGGCGGCGCGTTGGCGCTGGCCTCCGGACAGCTCGCCCGGGTACTTCGACAGGAAACGGCTAGCGGGGACCAGGCCCACCAGTTCGAGCGCCTCGGCCACCTTCTGGCGGCGCTGCCAGGCGTCGTCGGCCAGATGGTGGATCTTCAACGGGTGGCCCACTGCCTGTTCCAGGGTCATGGTCGGGTTGAGCGAGGCGTACGGGTCCTGGAACACCGGCTGCATGCGCCGGCGCAACGGGCGCACCCGGCGCTCGGGGAGGCCGGATATGCGTTCGCCTTCCAGGCTTACCGAGCCCTTGGTGGGGCGGACGAGGCACAGTATGGCCTTTGCGAGCGTCGTCTTGCCGCTGCCGGACTCCCCCACGAGGCCGAGCACTTCCCCCCGGCGCAGCGAAAAGCTCACCCCGTCCACGGCTTTCACCGAGCCGGTGTCCCGCCCGAGCATCCTCTTCATGAAGCCGCCACGGAGGGCGAAGTGGACTTCGAGGTCGCGCACCGAGAGCAGCTCGGGCGCGGCGACGGACGGGGCCGGCACCCTCGCTGCCGTACCCTCAGCCCTCGTCAGCACCTGCCACCTCTTTCAACCGGAGCGGGGCCGCGCTGGCGTCCGGCAGCTCGTCGGGCGCCACCCTGGCCCAGCACTCCACCATGTGGCCGTCGGGGCCGACCACCGCTCGGGGCCGGCGCGCGGTGCAGATCTCCATGGCGATGTCGCAGCGGGGATGGAACCTGCACCCGGGCGGCGGCTCCACCAGGTCGGGGGGCGAGCCCGGTATGGAGCGCAGGGCCTCGGTCGTGACCGAGATGGTCGAGGCGAGCAAGGCCTCTGTGTAAGGGTGCTGCGGGTGGGCGAAGACCTGGCCGACCGTCCCCTGCTCCACTATGCGCCCGGCGTACATGACGGCCACTCGGTCGCAGGCCTCGGCCACGACGCCGAGGTTGTGGGTGATGAGCAGGAACCCGGCCCCGGTACGGGCTTTCATGTCCGAGAGGATGGAAAGCACCTGCGCCTCGACGATCACGTCGAGAGCCGTGGTGGGCTCGTCGGCGACGACGAAGCGGGGGCGCAGGACCAAAGTGAGCGCGATCATGATCCGCTGGCGCATCCCGCCTGAGAACTCGTGCGGGTAGTTGCCGAAGCGCGTCGGGGGGATCCCGACCGAGCCCAGCGCCTCGAGAGACCGCTTCCTCACCTCGTCGTCGCCTATGCCCGGTTCGTGGGCGTGCAGCGTCTCGGCAAAGTGCTCCGATACCCGCATGAGAGGGTCGAGCCTCGTCATCGGCTCCTGGAAGATCAGGCCGATGGCCGGGCCCCGCATGGCCCGCCGTTCCGCCGCCGAGACGGCTACCAGGTCACGCCCGGCGAAGAGGATCTCGCCGTCGCACTTGGCCCCCTCGGGCAACAGCCCGAGCAGGCCCCGCCCGAGCGAGGACTTGCCGCAGCCCGACTCCCCCACCAAGCCCAGCGTCTCGCCCGGGGCGACCTCGAAGCTCACGCCGTCGACCGCCTTCACCGGGCCTCGTTCGGTGGCGTACCAGACCCGCAGGTCCTTCACCGCGATGACGGGCGCGGCCCCGGCGCCGGCGGTCGTGGCGCCATTGCCTGCGGGCGCGGCGCCGTTGCCCGAGCCGAGCCTGCCGGGCATGGTGAAGGGGCGGCGCACGGGCCGGCGCATAGCCGGGTTCAAGATGTCGTTCAGGCCCACGCCGACCAGGGTCAGCCCGCTCACGAGGAGGATTATGGCAAGACCGGGGAAGAGGCCCGTCCACCAGAAGCCTGCCTGGGCGTCGGCTATCCCCCGGGACACGTCGTAGCCCCACTCGGAGGCCGCCGAGGGGTCCATGCCGATGCCGAGGAACGACAAGCCGGCCAGGGTCAAGATGGCGTCCGCCGCGTTGAGAGAAGCGATGACGGGTACCGACTGGATCACGTTGGCGAACACGTAGCGCCGGATCACTGTGCGCGGCTTGGCCCCCAGCGCACGGCCTGCTTCCACGTAGGGCTCCTCGCGCACCGACATCACGGTATTGCGGACGACCCGGAAATATTGCGGTATGTAGACGACCGTTATGGCGATGGCGGCAGTGACGACCCCGCCCCCGACCGAGCCCTCCAGCAAGAAGGCGATGACTATGGCGAGCAGCAGGTACTGGAAGGCGAAGATCGAGTCGTTGACGAGCACGAGCACCCGGTCGAGCCACCCGCCGAAGTAGCCCGACACGAGGCCGACAGGCACGCCTATCAGAAGCGAGAGGCACACCGACAGGGCCACGACCTCGACCGAGGTCTGGGCGCCCCAGATGATCCGGGAGAGCACGTCCTCGGACTCGACGGTCGTGCCCAGCCAGTGCGATGCCGAGGGCGGGGCCTGCTGGGGGAAGCGCACGCCGTGGGCCGCGTACTGGTTGAAGCCGTAGGGGGCGATCCAGTGGGCGAACACGGCCAGGACCACGAAGACCAGGGTCAACCCCGCCCCGGTCCACAAGAGCCAACGGGGCAGGCCCTTGGCGGCGACCAGCGGGGCCAAGGCCTTCTGCAGGCCCCGGGGGCGCCCGCCGGG